>CAYPES010000065.1:0-5905 GCA_964409925.1 uncultured Clostridium sp.
CTGAAAATCCGTTTTCGAGGAGCTTATAAAAGCTCCGACCGAGGATTTACATGTTGAATTTTCTAAAAATATAATTTATAAGCTTTAAGTTTTTAATTATAATTATATTTTATAATCTCTCTATTCTTTTTTGGTATAACTATTTATCTTCTTCACTAGTAATATTTTCTTTATGTTCTTCTTTGTTTTTTTCTTTTATATCACGTATATTTTTTAACCTATTAATTTTATTTTTTTCTTTATTATCCAATCTATTTGTAATTATATTTTTTATTAATATTTTCTTTAAGGCTTCTTCTTTCACATCTGCAATCAATGTTCCATCTTTTGCTATAGAAACTTTGCCAGATTCTTCTGAAACAACTATTGCTATAGCATCATATTCCTTAGATATGCCTACAGCGGCTCTATGCCTTGTTCCTAGCTCTTTTGAAATATCTTTTCCGTTTGCCAGTGGTAATATACATGCTGCTGCCGCAATTTTGTTATTGTTAATAATAACAGCTCCATCATGTAACGGTGTTTTAGGCACGAATATATTTACCAATAATTGTGGTGATATTTCTGAATTCATTTCTATTCCAGTTGATATTATATCGCTTAAACTTATATCTCTTTGTATAACTATTAATGCTCCAGTTTTTGCCTTTGCCATTTCTTCAACTGCAATAACTATTTTGTATATATCTTCTCTTGTCTTTGTCTCTATGCTTTTTTCCATACCGAAAAAATTTGTTAGTTTATTTGTTCCTAGCTGTTCTAAAGCTCTTCTGATCTCTGGTTGGAATATTACAACTAAAGCAATTACTCCGGATGGTAAGAAGGATGTTAAAACTGAATGCACAATTTTTAAATTTAGTATTCCACTAATCCAAGTTATAAGAATAAAAAATATTATTCCTTTTATTAGTTGCATTACTCTTGAATTTTTTGCTAGTTTTAGTATTTTTATTATAATAAATATAACTATAGCTAAGTCTAAAATTAGTGATACCAATTTTATTGGATTTTCTTGTAATACTCCCCAATATTGCATAATACTATCTCCCCAGTTTTTCACTAGGCTGGTTATAAAATTTTCTTTCATATCTTACTATAATTCCTTTCTAAGGAACAACTCTGGTCAAAAAAGGATTGGTAACAATCCTTTTTTAACCTCTACCTTGTTTTATAATTAGTGTAATAAATAATATATAAGTGTTGCAGATACTGCTAATACCATTAGTACAGCTAATAATGCAGCCATTATTTTTACAAATATTTTTCCTGCGTCATGTTTTTTTGCCATAATGTTCCTCCATTAATCTATATCTATTTTGCAATTATTATTTTAACATTTTTCTACTATTTTTTCAACATTTCCGCTAATGTTATTATATACATCGCATGCGACCATCCTAATCCAATTATCCATTCAGGCTTCATTGTAGTATTATTAACTTGTTCAGCTATGAACCCTAATGGCGATACACTATTTGTTACAAAGTTAAAACATTCTTGTGCCATTTTTTTATTTCCAGATTTTAAGTAATATATTGCCATCCATAAAGTTGAAACTGGCCATGGATTTTTTCCTTCTATATAACTGTCTTGCTCAAATCTTAGGTATCCCCCAGTGTAGGTTCTTAATGTTAAATTCATTTTTTCAACTGTGTTTAATATTTTCTTTTCTTTTGCTCCAAATAGTTCAAAAGGATATACAGCTCCAATCATACTTACATCCATTTTATTATCTTGAGTATTTCTACGTAAAGTTTTAGTATTTTCGTCATACATGTTTTTCTCTACGTATTTTTTAATATTATTCATTTCATCTTGAATTTTTAGTGTATTTTTAGATATTTGTTCTAGTTTTAGTCTATTATTCTCATATTTAGATTTTACTTCATCATATATTCCAAGTATTGCGTTAAATGCTCCATATATGCTAGCAAGAGAATACAAATGAACTCCTTCGTTCATTTCCCATAAATCATAGCTTACATGTTTATAAATCTTATCCTTTTCTCTTCCTTCTTCTTTTACTTTTTCCTCGATCTCTTTTTTTACTAGATCATTTTCTTCTGTTTCGTTGAATATATTTTCTAAATATTTGACTAAGAAGTGTAATGCGTTTTCACACATTTTTAGATTATTTGATAGGAATTTAATATCTTTTGTTGCCTTGTAATGTTCGTAAATACCGTAAATTACGCTTGCTGTTTCATCTATTTGATACCCCCAGCAAGGTGCTAGTGTGCCATCTGTGTAGAATCGCTGTTCCCACATTCCATTTTTACTTTGTGTCTTTTTGCAGAATACTTCATAAAATTTTTCTGTCTCTTTTTTCATATTCAACTCATCAAAAGCCTTTGTAATAAATATTGCATCTCTTGGCCAACAGTATGAATATCTTCCACTCTTCTCTCTGTTCTCATCAACTTCCACTGTGGCAGATATTCCACCAGTTTCTTCGTTTTGAAGTAATGGAAATAGCAATATTGTACGGTTATATATTTCTTTTACCTTTTCATTTACAATTTTGTTATCACATTCTTTTATCTTTAATCCATCATGTTTTTCTAAATAGTTTATCCAATATTTTTTAGTTAGAGAATATTCTTTATTTACATCTATTCTTTTTAAGGTTTCTATTTTCTCTTCTAGCTCTTCAGTATTTTTTAAATTCTTATTATTTTCAACATATATAAATAAAGTAAATTCTATCTGATCTCCTGGCTTTAAAGTTCCCAAATCATAGCTTATTGCAGAATCATCAGACATTCCGATATAATCCTTGTCTTTTAATACTGCTTCACATATATAATTTTTTACATCATTTATTCTATGTCCAGAAATATCTTTGTTTGCAAATGTGCAGAAAGAAAAATCGTGATTGTATTGTATAAGCCCATTGTCAATAACTTTTCCAGAGACCATATTATTATGGTTTGAGAATAATTTTGAGCGTACAAGAAAACTTAAATTTAAATCTATTTTATTTCCATTCACAAATGTATATCTTTTTACTATTACATTTTCTTTTGTTAATACAAAATCAGTTTGTCTTATATTTAATTTAAAGTATGTATTTTCTATTTCGGTATTTAATATATTCGTATTTTCAGTATAATACTGGCAATATTTGTTGTTTATATCTTCATGTAAATATATAATTGCTGAATCGTTAATTTTCATTCCTATATGAAAAAAGTCTACAAATTGCTTGAAATCTACATTTGGATAATATGCTCTTAGTAGCTCTCCTTTGTTACTAAACGTGGCTCTTATATTTTTATTTCCTATAACTGCATCATTAAAAAATTTATTACTCATTTGTTTCTCCTCTTTAACTATTTTCTATAATTTCTACAATTTTTCTTTCTAGTTCTTTTATTTTTTCATTAACTTTATTTACATCTTTATCGTCTCTATCTTTTGAAAGCATATCCTCTTTTATTATGTTTTTCATATCTTCAATCTCTTCTTGTAATGTTTCCATTCTATCTAGCACTTCTAGTCTTAAGAAACGTTGTCCAACCGAATCCTCGTATTTTCTCTCCATTTTTAAATTATCGTCTAATGTATATTTTTCTCCATATCCTGGTATTGTCACTGGAATCCCTGTACTCTCTACAATTTTGTTTTTTAATACTAATTGGCCATTTGGCTCTCCATGTACTAAGAAAATATGTTTTGGCTTTTTTATAAATGAATAAATGAAATTTAGTAGCCATTCTTGGTCGGCATGTCCTGAATATCCTTCTATATATTCAATTCTAGCTTTTACGCTAAATTCTTCTCCAAATATTTTTACCTTTTGTGCTCCATCTACTATTGTTCTTCCTAAAGTCCCCGGAGCTTGATATCCTACAAAAAGTATAGTACTGTTAGGATTCCATATATTATGTTTTAAGTGGTGTTTTATTCTTCCAACCTCACACATACCACTTGCAGATATGATTATTGATGGTTCATTACTCTCATTTAAAGCTTTAGATTCATCTGCAGTTCTTGTAAATTTAAGTCCTGGAAATTCTAGTGGATTATCTCCTCTCTCCATAATAGCTTTTGTTTCATCATCAAATAAATCTTCATTGTCTCTAAATACTTCTGTAGCAGATATTGCAAGTGGGCTATCTACATATACAGGAACTTTCATTAGTTTTTCATATTCTTCCTGAAATTTCGGATCTTTTCCCTTTTCTTCTTTTATCATATTTAGTTCATATAATATTTCTTGAGTTCTTCCTACTGCAAATGATGGAATTACAACAGTTCCACCATTATCCAGAGTTTCCGATACTATATCTAAAAATTCTTGAGCTTTATTATCTGTCCCAACATGTAGTCTATCACCATAAGTCGATTCCATTACTAGATAATCCGCATCTTCAATCATTGTAGGTGATGCTAAAAGTGGAATATCGTTATTTCCCAAGTCTCCTGTAAATACAGTTTTGGTTGTTTTGCCATCTTCATCTACCCAAATTTCTATTACTGCTGATCCTAGCATATGTCCTGCATCATTAAATCTTACATGTATGTTTTCATCTATGTCTATAATCTCATCATATTTTACGGGTTTAAGTATTTCTAATGATTTAATAGCATCTTCAGCAGTATATAATGGTGGTTGCTGTTTTAAGCCTTTCCTTTTTCTCTTATTATTCTTCCATTCATTTTCTTGTTCTTGTATATGACCACTATCTGGCAACATTATTGAACATAAATCACATGTAGCTTTTGTAGCATATATTGGTCCTTTAAAGCCTTCATTATATAATTTAGGGATTCTTCCAGAATGGTCTATGTGTGCATGAGTTAATAGCATAAAGTCTATATCAGTTACATCATATAAAAATGGAGCTTCATTTTCCATTTCATCTGTAGCTTTTCCTTGATACATTCCACAATCTACTAAAAATTTTTTTCCTGCTCCTTCGACTAGAAAGTTGGAGCCAGTTACCATTTTAGTTGCACCTAAAAAAGTTATATTCATTCGTTTTTCTCCTTTCATTTTTATTACATTTCTCAACTTTGGTTTTGTAATATCCAAAAATAATGCAATAAGCCAATTTATCGTGTCGTAACATAATCTACGTGCGCTCAATATGAGTGCGAAATTTTATAAAGTTATTTCTAAAATATTGATAATTGTAACAATTATTTTAAAAATAATGGAATTCTCTTGTTAACTTTTACATTCAGTAAATTTAGATTGTAAACAGTTTCTTTATAAATGTTTTCTTTTTCTTTAGCATCATATATGCTAATTGCTATATCATACTGTATCTCATTTATATATTTTTCTTCTTTTAATTTACTTATTTTTATTTTGACTTCTTTTAAATCTATTATTTTAGTTATAAATACATATTTTAATATATTATAGCAAAGACTTGCACTATTAGAAAAATTGGTTATTATCTCGTTGTCTATACAGTTGTCAATAATCATATTCATAACTTTTTCTATATCTTTCTGTAGTTCAGCAATATCACTTATACATTTTTCTTTAGATACAGGAAGCAAGCAATAATATCTAAATTTATATATTACTCTTTCTAGATATTCCTTATCATTTAAATTTTGCTCTATTTGTTTTGCTAATCTCTTTAAAAATTCAATTTGCATATTTATTATTGATTTCTGCTTTAGATTACTATTTTCTATGTTTTCAACTACATTTTTTAGTAAGTTCATCTCATTTTCTATTTTTTGTTTTTGTTTAACATATTTACTTGGATCTAAAAAGTTATTCATTGATTTTAATTCTTCTAATTTTTCTTTTCTTTCTTTTTCTAATATATCAAACAAATAGCTTACACTAAAAATTTTTTCTCTGTTTGGTAATTTAGAATTTCTTGTATCATATTCTTTTTTTAGCTTTGCTTTATCATTCAATTTTTCATCTATATTTTTT
>CAYPES010000066.1:0-5879 GCA_964409925.1 uncultured Clostridium sp.
AAAATATATAGTATATATAGTTCTCAAAATTTAGAGAATAAT
Organism: uncultured Clostridium sp.; assembly: GCA_964409925.1. Classification (GTDB taxonomy): domain Bacteria; phylum Bacillota; class Clostridia; order TANB77; family CAG-508; genus CAG-245. The sequence continues at coordinate 43 of CAYPES010000066.1, forward strand.
AATTTTTTTATAATAAATGCATCAAACTCAGATGATTCATTAATACAGGAGACTGAAGATTGCTCGGAAATAGAAAATAGAATACTAATTCTATTGAGTAATAGTAGTGTAGAGTGGGGAATGATATCGGACTTTGACGAGTTCATTATAGAAAATATAGACAATGAATATGTACTAAAGTCAATTTTAAAAATATTCTATGATAATTATCAAAATGAAGATACTATTGTAAAAATATTAAATGCTATTGCAAATGTAGAGTATGAGGAAGTAAAGCCTTATGGTCAAATGATGGCTATAGCTTCTTTTTCACATAAAAGTATGGCTGTACAACAAAAAGCAATAGAAGCATTTGAAAATTGGAAAAGTGAAGATAGTATTAATGCATTAGAGAGTGTAAAATTTAGCGAACCATGGATGCAAAGATATGTGGATAAAATAATAAATAATTTAAAGGAAGAAGTAATAATAAATGCCTAATTATATAAGAATAATCAACAGAGCTTTATGGCCTAAAACTGAGGAGATTAAGCAAGGCTTTGATGTGGACAATCTTGAAGCAAAAACTGTTACAAAAGAATTTAAGAATAATGATAATACATTATCATTATGGGCTGTAGAAAATGAAGATGATGCTGTATTAGCAATGGTTACATCAGCAAGTAAGATAGAGGATATGTGGACACTAAAAATTAGTGATTTTATAATAGAAAACAGTAATTTAGAGGTAAAAAATGAAGCTACACATCCAAACGTCAAAGGAATTGGTCAACTTCATTACAACATAAAAAATCTTACATATAAAAGTTTAGCAGATGTGGCGCAGGTTATCATTGAAGCATTAAAACATGAAGATAATCTTAAAGAATATACAAAAAATGACATACAAGAAATTTTAGATGATGCGGTTGAACAAGGTAGAGTTAATCCAAGCCTATTAAAATTCAAATATAAGAAAAAATGAAATATATCAAAGATGAGTAAGCTCCCACTTTAGCGGAGAATTAACAATGAGTGAGCTTCTACTTTAGTGGAGAATTAAAGATTAAAATAGGGTTATGTATATACATTTTTTAGTATATATGTAGCCTTATATTTTTATAGAAAGGAAAAATAAATACTAAAATATTAGAAGAAAAATGCAAACAATGGCAATTCTTAAAAAAATAGATTCAAACCTATTGCATTTTTTATCTAACAAAAATATAATATACAAAGTAAAGTGGTTTATAGGTAAAACCATAAAAAATCTAAATAAATTAGCAAAGGAAAGCTTAAATATGAGAAAATACTTTGGAACAGATGGAATTAGAAGAATCGCGAACAGTGAGCTAACTCCAGAATTGGTTTATAAAGTGGCAAAAGCAGGGGCATACGTTTTATCAAAACACACAGATCACACTCCAACAATATTCATAGGAAGAGACACAAGAATATCAGGAACTTTAATAGAAGCGGCAATGACAGCAGGATTTTTAAGCTATGGAGCAAATGTTAAACAACTAGGTGTAATACCGACTCCAGGTGTAGCATATCTAACAAAAAGATACAAAGCAGATGCGAGTGTAGTTATATCAGCTTCACATAATACATTTGAATTTAATGGTATAAAATACTTCAGCAATAAAGGAATGAAAATTCCAGATACTTTAGAAGAAGAAATAGAAGATGTAATGGATTCGGGCAAACTTGAAGAGTTAACGGCTACAAAAGATAAGATTGGCGTTGCAGAAAACAGAGAAGATTTGCTAGAAGAATATATATACTTTTTTAGAAAAAACTTTGAAGAGGACTTAGAAAATTTAGACAAAGAAAATTTTGTTGTAGCGATTGATACAGCAAATGGTGCTACATCAGTTATTGCAGATAAAGTCTTTACAAAATTAGGCATAAAACATTATATTATTAATAACCATCCAAATGGCATAAACATTAATGAAAATTGTGGTTCAACACACATGGAGGGACTGCAAAAATTTGTAGTTGACCATAAATGCAATTTAGGAATAGCATATGATGGAGATGGTGATAGATGTTTAGCTGTAAATGAAAAAGGCAAAATAGTTGATGGCGATTGCATAATGGCAGTAATTTCTAACTACCTAAAAGAAAATGGTAAGCTTCGCAACAACACGTTAGTTGCTACAGTTATGAGCAATTTAGGACTAAGAAAATATGCAGAAAATAATAATATAAATTTTGAGGCAACGAAAGTTGGAGATAGATATGTACTTGAAAATATGCTAGCAAATGGATATAATATAGGTGGTGAACAGTCAGGTCATATTATATTATTGGATTATAATCCTACTGGGGATGGAATTTTAACATCACTAATGCTCATAAAAATAATATTAGAAAAAAGACTTCCAATTTCTAAATTATGTGATATAATAAACATATATCCACAAGTACTTATTAATGCAAAAGTATCTTCAGACAAGAAATACGATTTTGAGAAAGATCCAGAAATAAAAGCTGAAATAGAAAAATTAGAAAAAGAATTTTCTGGAAATGGAAGAGTACTTATAAGACCTTCTGGAACTGAACCACTGGTAAGGGTTATGATAGAAGGCGAAAATCAAGGTTATATTAAAGCTAAAGCAGAAGCTCTAGCCAAATTAATAGAACAAAAGTTAAAATAAAGGAGGAGAAACAAATGCCATTTATTAATTTTACTAACGTAACAACATTACTTCTAGCACTTGTACTTTTTGTACTTACTCTATTTTTAGGTAAAGAAACACATAAAAGTGAAATACCTGCAATAATGTTATTTATATTTTTAATATTATTAGTTTGCCATGCAATAGAATTAGGTGTGATGCCAAATATGACAGAAGAAACTCATTTTGATTTATCAAGAAGTATCCTAGTAGACTTTATATTCATATTCTTGTCTTTTATATCTTATCTATGGATAGACGATATTCAATCAAAAGTAGAGAAAAAGAAGAGTATAGATAATAGCTTAGATTGGTTTTGGAAAAAAGTTTAGGATTTTAATAAATTGAATTTACAACAGAGACGCACAAAAGCGAGAAAAGCTTTTGTGTGTTTGCATGTGTCAATCACGGGCAATAACATATATGCGTGAAATCTTATAAAAAGAAAAGAGGAATTAATAATGATAGAAAGTAGAAAATTAGTTTTAGTTGGAACAGGAATGGTTGGAATGAGTATGGCTTATGCTCTAGAAAACCAAGGAGGTATTAACGAATTAGTACTTATTGATGTACTAAAAGATAAAGCAACAGGAGAAGCAATGGATCTAAACCATGGACTAGCTTATGCGTCAAGTAAAATATCAATTAAGTCTGGTGAATATGATGAATGTAAAGATGCAGATATAGTTGTTATTACAGCAGGACTTGCACAAAAACCAGGTCAAACTAGATTAGAGCTTGCACAAACAAATGCAAAAATAATGAAGGATATAACAGAGCAAGTAATTAAATCTGGATTTAATGGAATATTTGTAGTTGCTTCAAATCCAGTAGATCTAATGACATATGTTGTATCAAAGGTATCTGGTTTTCCTAAAAATAAAGTAATTGGTTCCGGAACAGTTCTAGACACTGCAAGATTACGTTACTTAATTGGAGAAAGATTAAATGTATCAGAGAAAAATATACATGCGTATATAATGGGTGAACATGGAGATTCATCATTTGTACCATGGTCACACACTTATGTTGGTTGTAAAAAACTATTTGACATAATGAGAGAAAGAGAAGAAAGCCCAGATATATTAAAACAAATATACAAAGAAGTGCAACAATCAGCATATGAGATTATAGAAAAGAAGAAAGCAACATATTATGGAATAGGTATGGGTCTTTCTAAAATAGTAAAAACAATATTAAACAATGGAAAAGAAATTCTTACTGTTTCTACGAAATTAGAGGGTGAATATGGACATGACGGAATATTTATTGGTGTTCCAGCAATTATTAATAGTAATGGTGTTCAAGAACTACTAAATTTACCTCTTACAAAAGATGAACAAGCTAAATTTGATCATAGCTGTGATGTATTATTAGAAATGAAAGATGAAATTGATAGAATCATTATGTAACATAATAAAAGCTCTTTTCATATTATACAACAATATGAAAGGAGCTTTTATTATGGACTATGAATTAATGATGAATAGTAATGTAAAAATAGGCCAACCGGCGCCAAATTTTAATGCAGTTACTACAATGGGAAATATATCACTTGATGATTATAAAGGTAAATGGATAGTATTATTCTCGCACCCAGGGGATTTTACTCCCGTTTGTACTACTGAAATGATTGCTTTCTCAAAAGCCAACCAATATTTTGAAAGTATGAATACATGTTTATTAGGATTAAGCGTTGATAGCAATCCATCACATCTGGCTTGGATGTATGATATTTATTGTAAAACAGGCATAATAATTCCATTCCCAATAATTGCAGATAGAAATGGCGAAATAGCAAGAAAATATGGTATGATATCAAATAATGTAAGTAATACTGCTACTGTAAGAAATGTGTTTATAATTGATGACAAGCAGATAGTAAGAACAATTTTAGTTTACCCAATGAACATAGGAAGAAATATTCCGGAAATACTAAGGATTGTAAAAGCATTGCAAACGGCAGATGAAAATAATCAAATGGCACCAGCAAATTGGATGCCTTGTGAACCGATGATTTTACCAGCACCACAAAATTTTAATGAATTACAATGTAGATTACAGCAAATCGAAAGAGAAAGAAATGGAATGAGCTGGTACTTATCATTTAAAAATCCACAAAACTGTGATATGACAGGCATGCCAATAGGCAGATGCAATAAAATGATGTGTGGAATGAAAAACAATAGTTGCAATCGAGAGACTAATGAAATGCCTGTGAATAATGAAGATAGAGGCATTAATACAGAGGCAAAAGGAGATAAAAAACAAGAAGAAAGTAAACCTCCAGAGAAACAAAGCAGAACAATACAATGGAATAACTTCAAGTAATATGGACAGAATAAACATAAGAAAAAATTAAGGAGGTAAACAAAGATGAAACAGACTTATAAAGATAGTCAAACGATAAATTGCACTGTAACATCGTGTAAATTTAATAATAATCAAAGACAATTATGTGAATTGGAACATATAATTGTAACACCAGTCCAAGGATGCCAAACAAGCCAACCTGATGAATCTATGTGTTCTAGTTATAAAAATATAACAAAAAATTAATAAAACGGCAAAAAAAATAAAAAAAGTTAAGTTGCTGACAAGTTTCGACAAACTTTTTGAAAAAGATGTGGTATTATACACATAGAGGGAGTGGATGTAATATGAAAAACCAGACTTTAAAAAGGCTAAAGTACACTGCAAAACTTGAATCACTAATTGCTCAAGAAGCTGACTATGACAAAATTTTGAAGCAGAGTCAGCAAATAGATAAATACATCGTCGATGAGATGATAAGAATAAACGACAAGAAAGATAAAGTTAAATAATGTTATATGAAGCTCAGAAGCATATGAATTAATCGCTCATATGCTTTTTTATATACATTTCAGAGTCCTTTTTCTTTAAATCTTCTCTTTTATCATATAATTTTTTACCTTTACAAACACCAAGTTCAACTTTTACAATATTATTTTTAAAATATAAAGATGTTGGTACTAAAGTGTAGCCTTTTTGAGCAACTAAACCAGATAATTTATAAATTTCTCTTTTATTTAGTAGCAATTTCCTATCACGTAAAGGATCTTTGTTAAATATATTGCCATGTTCATATGGACTTATATGCATAGCATATACATAAATTTCTCCATTCTTTATACCAGCATAACAGTCTTT
>CAYPES010000067.1:0-4500 GCA_964409925.1 uncultured Clostridium sp.
AAGCTCCGACCGAGGATTTTCATGTTGAATTTGATAAAAACATACTTTGCAAGCTTGAGCAGAATATTTAATTAAACTCCTGCTGCAGAGAATAAGAAGTTACCCATGTAAACTTGGATACAAGGTACAAGTACTACAATAACAACGAATATTAATAATACACCCACAATCGAATAAACTACTTGTGGTAGTACTGCCATTATCTTGCCCATTGTATTTTTTATATCTATATCCATATACTCTAATAACTTTTCCATCATTTCTGATAAATCTGTTTGCATACCAACTTTAAGCATTTCTGTAGTCATAGTGGAGCCTAATCCCGCTTTTTCAAATGGTTCTATCCAAGAAGTACCAACTAATATGTTATTTATAGAAGTTTCTACCATAGCTCTCATAACATAATTATTAACAACATTTTTACTTACATCTAATGCATCCTGAATTCTCATTCCATTTTCTAAGTTTAATAACATCGCTCTCATCAATCTTGAAAAGTCCAATGAGTAGAACAGCTTTCCAAATATTGGCATTGTATACTTAAAGTAATCAAAATTATATTTTCCTCTTGGTGTATTAATGTATGTTAATATAACAGCAACTATTATAGCAATTATTCCTACTGGTACATACCAGTGAGCAGCAATCCATTGTAACGCATTTGAAAAAGCAATTGTTATAGCTGGTAATGTATCTTGTGAACCAACCTCATCATATACTCCTTGAATTGTTGGAACTGTATATAAGCTTCCTACAAATAATAATGCTATCAATGCTACTAATTGTATTACATTTGGAATTATTATTCCCTTTAGCTTTCTCATTGTATCTGTGTTACTGTCCAAATATTTTACTGCTTGTTGTAATGATTGTGTTAATGAACCAGATAGTTCTCCAACTTTAATCATGTTTATATATATATATGGAAAAACATTTGAATAATATTCCATAGTTGTATACATATATTCTCCAGCTTCCAGTCCAGCTAAAACATCTTCAAGTATTCCTTTAAAAGTTATATTTTCTGTACTTTGTATAATTGTACTTAAGGCATGTATATTGTTAAAATCTGCTTTTTTTAGTAGATAAAAGTTTTGTGTAAAAACCATTATGTCTCTTGTTGTAATTTTTTCTTGCTTTGACATTGCTAAGTTTATTTTCTCTATAACCGTTTGACTTTTTGAACCTCTTCCTTGTACAATACTTGATGAATTAGCGGTTTTCATTATCTCATCAATGTCAGTTACATTTTTTCTTTTAACATTTGCTCTTACACTTTTTCTTCCATATCCTACTTGCACTATATCTATAGGTAGTAAATTTCCAGCTTTTAGTTTTTTTATTAAATTTTGCTTACTTGCACTCTCTACTTTATTTTTTACTATCAATCCTTCTTTGGTAATAGCTCTATATACATATTCTGGCATTTGCTCCTCCTATCTTTTAGAACATTAGTATCCCAAATGACTATCATTATTTCCTTTTTTTATCTTCATTTGCATTATTGTCCTATTTAATGTTTCTATATTTTTTTCCTCTATTTGTGCTTTTGCCTGCTCTAATGTTATAACATCATCGACAAATAATTGTGCTATTGAATTTATTAATCCTATACTTCCATTTGTGGAACCACTTTGTATAGCATCTTCAACTTCCGATACACTAAATTTTTCTTTCCTTATTAATCCTTGAACAATATTATTTACTACCATAACTTCTGGTAATAATACTAATTTTCCCTCTTTAGTTCTTATAAGTCTTTGTGATGTAACTAATTTTAGTAATGATGCTATCATGTATTTAATACTTTGCTGATCTGATATATCATAGAAGTTTATCATTCTATCTATAGTCTCTGCACAAGATTTTGTATGAAGTGTTCCAATTACTAAGTGACCTGCTTCAGCAGTTTCTATAGCTGCATCCATTGTTTCTCTATCACGAATCTCTCCTATTACTAGTATGTCGCAGTCTTCTCTTAAGCAGTTCTTTACACCATCTTTATATCTAAGTACATCTTGTCCAACTCCAACTTCTTTTTGCACTATAATAGATTTTTTAGATGTATGCTTATATTCTATTGGGCTTTCAAGAGTTAATATCTTTTTATTTTGGTTTTCATTAATATCATTTATTAACGCATTTAATGTTGTTGTTTTACCAGAGTTAGTCTTTCCTGTTACTAAAACCAAACCTTGTGGCTGATACATCATTCTTCTTACAATATCTGGTACTCCCAATTCTTCAAATGTTGGTAATGTATTTTTTACAATTCTTAGAGTAAATACAGGTACTTCATTAGATAATGATATATTTACCCTAAAACGTAATCCGGCAAATTCAAATGAAGAATCTAGCTTTTTAGTTTCTTGAAATACCCTATCTTTTTCAACGTTTCCTCTTATAAAGTAATCATAAATATCAACCATATCCTCTGACGTTAAGATGTCACAATCGTCATAGGGTGTCAATTCTCTTGCAATTCTTAGCATTGGCTTTATTCCACTTATTAAATGAATATCTGATGCATCTCTCTCTATCGCTGATTTTAAAATATTATCTACATTTATCATTTTGCTCTCCTCTCGGCTTATTACTATTTAATTTTAATATATAATTAATTTAGAATTCAATTCTTGCAAAGTTGTATATCCATTTATTATCTTATTAAATCCATCTATTACTAAAGGTTTATAGCCTTGTTTTATCGCTTCTCTTCTTATTTCTATACTAGATTCATCATTTATTATTAATTCTTTAATTTCTTCTGTAACATTTAGTATTTCAAATATACCAATTCTTCCATAGAATCCACTACCATTACAATAACTACAACCTACAGTATCATATGTGTGTTTTCCTTTAAAATCATATTCTACTCCATACTTCTTAGCAACTCCATTAATAATCTGTTTTTCCTCTTCAGTAAATTCTCTCTCTTTAGCACATTTAGTGCAAACTCTTCTTACCAATCTTTGTGATAAAGATGTTGCTAAAGTACTTGCAATATCGTAATTTGAGACTCCAATTTTTCTTAATCTTGTTATAACCTCTATACTATCTATCGTATGAATAGTTGATAGAACATAGTGTCCTGTTTGACCTGCTTGCATAGCTATCTCTGCTGTTTCTCTATCTCGAATTTCTCCCACAAGAATAATATCTGGATCTTGTCTTAAGACAGTTCTTAGAGAATCAGAAAAACTAGCTTTAGCATCAACCTCTATTTGATTTAATCCAGGAATTCTAATTTCTACTGGATCCTCAATTGTGGTAACGTTTATCTCTGGTCTATTTAAGAAATCTATAATACTGTATAGTGTTGTTGTTTTACCTTCACCAGTAGGTGCAGCAATAAGAACTATACTGTTTTTCTTATTAAAACATTTTTTAACTAATTCTGGGTCATTTGGAAAACCTAATTCAAATATTTGTTGAACATCTGCATTCTTTTTTAACAATCTTAAAACGAATTTTTCTCCATATACATTTTTTTGCGAAGAAACACGGATATTATAATCACTATATAACAAAATTCTACCATCTTGAGATTCTTGCTTCTCTTGGTGCATATTAGAAATTGCTTTTAGTCTTCCTATTAATTGTGCTTGTTTTTCTTTCTCTATTGTTGCTGCAGTTATAAGTTCACCATCTATTCTGTATCTTACTCTTACAGTATCCTCTTCAGGCTCTATATGAATATCACTTGCCCTTTTTTCCATTCCGTTTTTTATAATAGAATTTACTAATTCAGATATATCTGCAGTCACATCTATTTTCTCAGTTGAAGAACTCTCCATAGAGTCTAGTATCCCCTGAATGCAACTATCAAAGGTTATATATTTTTCAACTATTAGACCTTTATTTAGGAATAATAATCTCATTGCATCAAGCATTCTTTTATTAGCAGTATTAGAAAAACATACTTTAATTTTGCCTCCACCAACTTCAAAAGGAAGTGCTTTATTTTTCTTAGCAATATCTAAAGGCAAAAAATCTGGTATATTTATTTTTATATCATCTGCAGTTAGTATCATAGCCTTTTCACTCAAAATTTCACCAAGTGCAGTAATTAGTTCCTGTGGATTTCCTACATGTTGCTCATATAAGATATCACCTATTTTTTTTGTAGGATAATTTTTTTGATAATCTAGTGCTCTATTTATATCCTCCTCTGTCACAATTCCTCTTTTTACAAGTTCAATTCCTATTGGCTGTGTTCTTCTATTATCCATACATTTATCTCCTTACATAAAATATTTTATTACCAGTACCTTAATGTGTAATCAATTTTTTTATTAATTAAACTTTTTTCTGAAGTTCCAATTACTACATTAATTGTAAGTACCTCTTTATCTACATTATCTATAACTAATATTTTTTTACTTATAGAAAAATGTGTTACATGGCTTGCGATCTTAGTCTGGCCTCTATATATTCCATCATCCGCATCATTATATTTATACGTAGTGCCATCTTCAAAAATAATAGTTTTATTGT
>CAYPES010000067.1:4510-5836 GCA_964409925.1 uncultured Clostridium sp.
CATTTACATGCTTATTAGCTTTCACATCAGATATCAAGCTAGTATTAATTTTATCAAATTCACTTGAATATTTAGCTGAATCTCTCACTATATTCAAGTTTCCATAGAAGAATGTACTTATTGTTGCTACAATTCCAACAATTACTAGCATGACAATTATATATACAGTAAGCGACATTAAGGTTATACCTTTTTCAGATTTTAAATATTTATTACTCATTCTATATATATTTCCTTTATTTTTAATTTGTTTATTTTTATTAACCTCTGTACTCCATTAACATCATAAGAGACATTTACAACTACTTTTTTTAATAAGTTTTCTTCTATTACTTCTGTCGAAAAATTTATTGTATAACTACTATCTATGTCTATCTCTCCATTATTTATTAATGTATTAACAAAGTTTTCATCTATCTCGTTAAAAGACTTTTCATCGACTTTTTCCAGTACAATAGTTGCATATGCCATTGCATTCGCACTTTTTTGTATCTCAATAGAATTTATATATATGTTCGACATTAAAGTTACTATTAATCCAGCAAAAATACTTAGCACAATGATTGATATAGTTAAATCAATTCCTGTAATACCTTTATTGTCTAGAAGCTTTTTATTCTTTTCTTTCATGTTCATCACCTATAAAAAATCATAAAATTCGTAACTATTAATGTAATTATATTTGTAACACATAAATAGAATCCAATTGGTATTGCTTTTTTAGATGTTCTCTTAACATATTTTGTCCTCTTTTCTCTAATTTTATCAATTAATAATTTTATTGCTATAGTTAATAACGTAAAAATAACAGTTAAGATAGAGCAACATTCGTATGTAAACATATTTATTAAGGTTAATAATATTAGGCAATCTATTGTATAATTGTTTTTTACTTTTTTCTTATAGTAAATTGTGCTTATCGTCGTTAATATCGCTAATATTGACAAATATATGACATATCTATATATATTAGCATGTTCTACTATGCATAGATATATTATATATAATGCTTCTACTATTATCAAATATAAAACAACATTATTTTGTATTTGTATTTTTTCTTTATCAATTCCAGATATGATAAATAGACCAGCTACATATAGCAAGCCAAATATAAAATATACAATTGTTGAAACATTCAAAATATGTGACCATAAATTAATAGACAATGCAAATAACACAAATACAATTCCAGAACATAATTCCAGAATAAAATATCTTGGACGTATTTCTTTTTTACAATATCTACATTTTCCCTTTAGAAAGATATAACTAAATAATGGTATCATATCCCAAAAAGATAATTTATGGCTACAATGAGGGCAA
>CAYPES010000068.1:0-5831 GCA_964409925.1 uncultured Clostridium sp.
AGCATCCAGTTTATATATTTATGCCGGATTGGGCAAGTGTTGAAAGAGTTAAACTAATGAAAAGCTATGGAGCAGAAGTAATCCTTATATCTAGAGAAGAAGGCGGCTTTGTAAAGTGTGTAAGTGAAGCAAAGAAAATGGCAAAAGAGATGAACGGTTTTCTTGCCAATCAATTTGCCAACAAAGACAATTATTTAGCTCATTATGAAACAACAGGAGAAGAAATTATAAATCAAATTACAGAAGATATAAGTGGGTTTGTATCAGGTGTTGGAACTGGTGGGACATTGATGGGAACTGGAGAGAGACTAAAAAAGAATTTTCCTAATATGCTTATAACAGCTATAGAACCAGACAAAATGCCAATGATATCAGGAGGTAAAATCCAAGGCCAGCACAAAATAGAAGGAATAGGAGATGATTTTGTCCCAGATCTCGTAGAAAAAAATAAAATAGATAGAATATTTTTAATTAATGATAATGATGCAATAAATATGTCAAGAAAACTAGCAAGAGAATTAGGCTTAGGAGTAGGCATATCTTCAGGAGCAAATTTGATAGGAAGCGTGTTACTAGCAGATGAAATAAAAGGAAATGTGATAACAGTTTTCGCGGATGATAGTAAAAAATATTTATCTACAGACTTATTTAAAGAAATGGATTTAAATAGTAACTTTATATCAAACCAAATAGAACTAATAAATTACCAAAAAATATAAGAAATAATGCAAAAGTACTTGACAAATTCATGAAAATGTTGTAAAGTATATAAGCATTACAAAATTAACAAAAATGTTATGCAAGCCTTGTGAAAGGAAAGTGATAAAATGGAAAAGAAAGTTCAAATTGGAATGTTATGTGAGATATATGGAAATCTTTTAACAAAAAGACAATTAAGTATATTAAATGATTATTGCAATGAAGATTTTTCTCTAACAGAAATTGCTGAAAATAACCATATAACAAGGCAAGCTGTTAACGACATTGTTAAGAAAGGAGAAAGTAAGCTTTTGGAATACGAACAAAAGCTGGGGATTATGAAAAAGACAATAGATCAAGAAAAACAAATCCAAAACATTCTTTCAGAACTAAGTAAGATTACAGATAATTCATCTGACAAGAAAGTTGAAAAAATCTTAAATAGTGTAAGAAAAGAATTAATAAGCTTAAATGCATAATTAAGCAAGGATTTTACAATAGAAAAAAGGAGGTTTTAGAATATGGCTTTTGAAGGACTATCTTCTAAATTACAAGAATTCACAAAGAAATTAAGAGGAAAAACAAGAATTACAGAATCTGACTTAAAAGAAATGTTAAGAGAAGTAAAACTTGCGCTACTAGATGCCGATGTAAATTATAAAATAGTAAAAGAATTTACATCAACTATACAAGAAAAAGCCTTAGGCCAAGATGTTTTAAAATCTTTAACTCCTGGACAACAAGTTGTTAAAATAGTAAAAGATGAATTAGTAGAGTTACTCGGAGGAACAGAAGCAAATATTAATTTTAGTTCAAATCCACCAACAATAATAATGCTAGTTGGACTTCAAGGTTCTGGTAAGACGACTACAGCAGGAAAGCTTGCAAATTTACTAAGAAAAGAAGGAAAAAAGCCATTGCTAGTAGCATGTGATGTTTATAGACCAGCTGCTATAAAGCAATTACAAGTAGTTGGAGCACAGCTAAACATTCCGGTATTTGCAAACGAAAATTCAAAAGATGTTGTACATATAGCAAAACAAGCAATGAGTGTAGCGTATTCGAAATTAAATGATGTAATAATATTAGATACAGCTGGACGTTTACAAATTGATGAAGAACTTATGAATGAGCTAAAAAATGTAAAAGCAAATGTACATCCACATGAAATATTGTTAGTAGTAGATGCAATGACTGGTCAAGAAGCGGTTAATGTTGCAAATGGTTTCAACGATGCTTTAGGTATTGATGGAGTTATACTTACAAAATTAGATGGTGATACACGTGGTGGTGCTGCATTATCAGTAAAAAAAGTAACTGGAAAACCAATTAAATTTGTAGGTACTGGTGAAAAGCTAAGTGAACTTGAAGTATTCCATCCAGATAGAATGGCATCAAGAATATTAGGAATGGGTGATGTTCTATCAATAATAGAAAAAGCAGAAGAATCATTTGACCAAGAAGAAGCGGAAAAACTTACTAAACAATTAGCCAAAAAAGAATTTGATTTAAATGATTATCTAGCTCAACTAAGGCAAGTAAAGAAAATGGGTTCATTCTCGTCGTTGTTAAAAATGATACCAGGAATGGCGGATATCAAAGATTTAAAAGTTGACGATAAAGAATTTGTGAGAATAGAAGCAATTATATGTTCTATGACAGAAAAAGAAAGAAAAAATCCTAAAATATTGAATGGACAGAGAAGGCTACGTATAGCAAAAGGTAGCGGTACAACTGTACAAGAAATAAACAGGTTTATGAAATCATTTGAAATGACACAAAAAATGATGAAACAAATGAAAGACAGAAAATCTATAAAAAAGATGATGGGTGAAATGAAAAACATGGATCCAAAAGAATTACAAAAACTGAAAGATTCAATGAAATGATGTACCACGAGTGCTAGTTTGTACCAAAAGGAACAGCCCAAAACGGCACAACGGTACAATAAAATTAGGTTTTAATATTTTTTCTTAGGACCAATTAGGGACAGGTGGGACCATTAAGAACCGTCCCTAGTGGTCCCAAGGGAAATGTTTTAATAAATAGTATAAACTTTGCGGAGGTGAAAATAAATGGTAAAAATAAGATTACAAAGAGCAGGTGCAAAAAAAGCTCCATTCTATCACATTGTAGTTGCTGATTCAAGATCTCCAAGAGATGGAAGAATAGTAGAGAAAATTGGAACATATGATCCAATGACAAATCCAGCAACAATTACATTAGATAAGGAAAAGGTTGCAACTTGGATTAAAAACGGTGCAAAACCAACAGATACAGTAAAAGCTTTAATTGAAAAAGCACAATAATATTGTAAAAATATTGTGAAAAGAAAGGCAAAATTGTATGGAAGAAATTTTAAAGACAATAATTGAAAGTCTTGTAGACCAAAAAGATCAAGTTCAAATTACAAGAGTTGACGATGAAAAAGGAGTTCTTCTTAAAGTAAAAGTTGCGGATAGTGATATGGGCAAGATTATTGGAAAGCAAGGAAGAATTGCAAAAGCAATAAGAACTGTTATGAAGGCTGTTACATCTAAAGAGCATAAAAAAGTTGGAATTGTATTTGAGGAATAAAATATGGAAAAGTATCTAGAGATTGGTCAAATTGTAAATACATTTGGAATAAAAGGACAAGTAAAAGTTAAGCCTTTTACAGATGATATAAAAAAATTTGAAAAGTTAAAAGAAATATACATAGAGAAAAAGAATGAATTAAAATTATTCCAAATTGAAAAAGTTAATTATAGCAAAAATATGGTTATTCTTAAATTGAAAGGAATTGAAACTCCAGAAGAGGCCGAGAGCTTACGAAACAGCTATTTAAAAATAAATAGAAAAGATGTTAAAAAGCTTCCTGAAGGAACATATTATATTGCTGATTTAATAGGCCTAGATGTATATACAGATGAAAATAAATTACTTGGGAAACTAGATTACATATACAATGCTGGAAGTAGTGACATATATGTTGTAAAAGATGAGCAAGGTAAAGAAATTTTATTACCAGCCATAAAAGATGTACTAAAACAAGTAGATTTAGAAAATGGAAAAATAATAGTTCATATTATTGAAGGTTTAATTTAAAAAAGAGAGGTAAAAATGAAATTTGATGTACTAACATTATTTCCAGAAATGTTTGAACCACTTAAACATAGCATTATCGAAAGAGCGTCTAAGCAAAATCTTATAGACATTAATTTGATTAATATTAGAGATTTTTCAAAGGACAAACATAAAAAAGTAGATGATACGCCATATGGTGGTGGAGCAGGAATGGTTGTAAGAGCAGATGTTGTGTATGATGCATATCAATCTGTTAAGGATGAGAGTGCAAAAGTTATATATTTATCTCCTCAAGGAAAAAAGTTAAACCAAGCAAAAGTTCAAGAATTATCTAAAGAGAAACATTTAATTCTTCTATGTGGTCATTATGAAGGTATAGACCAAAGAGTTTTAGATGAAATTGTTGACGAGGAAATTTCTATTGGAGATTATGTTCTAACTGGAGGAGAGCTACCAGCAATGGTATTAATAGATTCAGTTAGTAGATATGTGGAAGGAGTACTAAGTACAGATTCTACGAAAGAAGAATCTTTTTCACAAGGATTACTAGAATATAGCCAATATACAAGACCAGAAGAGTTTCTTGGTAAAACAGTTCCAGAGGTTTTAACTTCAGGAAATCATCAAAAAATAAATGAATGGAGAAGAAAAAGTTCTCTTGTAAATACATTTTTGAAAAGACCAGAGCTTCTAAGTCAAGAAGATATAAGAGAAGCAGAAAAAATTATTTCAGAAGATAAGCTGAAAAATAATAAATAAAAATTAAGAAAGGAGAATATCGATGGATATCATAAAATCAATAGAACACGAACAATTGAAAAATAAGATTCCAGACCTTAAAGTTGGTGATACTGTAAGAGTACATCAAAGAATTAAGGAAGGAAACAGAGAAAGAATCCAAGTATTCGAAGGAATAATAATTAAAAAACAAGGTGGCGGAGTTAACGCTACATTTACAGTAAGAAGAATTGCTTATGGAGTAGGAGTAGAAAAAACATTCTTAGTACACTCTCCACTAGTTGAAAAAGTAGAAGTAGTAAGAGTAGGAAAAGCAAGAAGAGCAAAGTTATACTATTTAAGAAATAGAACAGGAAAAGCTGCTAAGACAAAGGAAAATGTTGGAGCTAAGATTGAATCTAAATACATTGATGTAAAAGAAGATTTAACAGAAGAGCCAGCACCAGTAGAAGAAGTTAAAGAAGAGGTAGCTGTCGAGGAAGCTTCAGTAGCACCAGTAGAAGCAGTTAAGACTGAGGAAGTAGCTAAAGAAGCTACAGAAACAGAAGTAAAAGCTGAAGAAGCTACTGCACCTGCAGAAACAACTGAAAACAAATAATTAAAAAAGAAGCCAAGAATATATTTTTCTGGCTTCTAATTTTATTTTGTACTTTTGCAATTGTGTAATATGATATTTATAAACTCCATTGATTGGCTTGCTGTCGGCTGTTGAATAAATAATTCTAATGCGATAAAGACTCCCGCCTCCAAGACTGCGCGCCAACAATTCCGTTTTATAAATATAATATTACACAATTTTTAATATTTTAAGAAAAAATTAGAAGCCAGAAAAATATATTCTTGGCTTCCGTTCTAAGATAAATAAGTTATTTTGATAAATAAGCTATCTAGTATTCAGCTTTGCTACTAATTTTTGCATATTTTCTTAATTTAGCATATGCTAAGCAGTTAACGCTTCCAGCTGGAAATCTTCCAGTTTCATCTCTTTTACCAGCAGGAACTCCAGTTAGTAATTCTATTCCTTGCTCAATTGTAGAAATAGCATATATATGGAATTTTTTATCTTTTACTGCTGCTACAACTTCATCAGAAAGATTTAAATTCTTTTCATTTAACTTTGGAATCATTACACCATGAGATCCATCAAGCCCGCGCATTTTACAAATTTTAAAGAACCCTTCAATTTTCTCATTAACTCCACCGATTGGTTGTATTTCTCCTTTTTGATTTACAGATCCTGTAACAGCTATTGATTGATTAATTGGAATTCCAGATAAGCTAGATAAAATTGCATATAACTCTGTACTTGAAGCACTGTCTCCATCAAC
>CAYPES010000069.1:0-4948 GCA_964409925.1 uncultured Clostridium sp.
AAGCATTTCTCACTTGCGTTACTGTCATTTTATTTTGAGTTAAAGTTCCTGTTTTATCAGAGCATATTACGCTACTACTTCCTAATGTTTCAACTGCTGGTAACTTTCTTATGATTGAGTTCTTCTTTGCCATTTTGGTTACTCCTATTGATAGCATTATTGTTACAATTGCCGGCAAACCTTCAGGAATTGCTGCAACAGCTAAACCAACTGATGTCATAAACATTTCTACAATAGGTATTTTCTTAAATATTCCTATTACAAATATTAAAACACATATAATTATACACGCAATTGCAAGTGTTTTACCTACTTCAGCAAGTTTCTTTTGTATTGGAGTTTGTGGGGCTTCATCTTCTATAATCATTCCAGCAATTTTACCAACTCTTGTATTCATTCCAGTTTCAACTACCACCGCTTCTGCGTGTCCATTTACAACAACCGTTGTAGCAAACGCCATATTACGAAGGTCTCCCATTGCAGTATTTTCTTTAAGTATAGCATCAGCATCTTTCTGTGTTGGAACAGTTTCTCCTGTTAAAGCCGATTCTTCTACCTTTAAATTATATGAATCTATTAGCCTGCAATCTGCTGGTACATAATTTCCAGCCTCTAAAATCACAATATCACCCGGAACAACTTTGCTCGACTCTATTTCCACAATCTTTCCACTTCTTCTAACTTTTGCATTTGGTGCAGACATCTTTTTAAGCGCCTCTAACGACTTTTCTGCCTTCTCCTCTTGAACCAGTCCCATAATAGCATTAAAAATTACAATAGCAATTATTATAATAGAATCAATATAATCTGCCTCTCCATTAATTCTAGATACCACCGCCGAAATAATTGCTGCTGCAATTAATGTTATGATCATAAAATCATTAAATTCTTTTACGAATTTTACAAATAAACTCTCTCTCTTCTTCTCCTTCAAATTATTCGTTCCATATTGTTCCAAGCGCTTCTTTGCCTCTTCCTCTGTAAGTCCATTATTTTTATTAGCATGTAGTTCTCTAAATACTTGATTTAAATCTTTCGTATACCACATAAACAAATCCTCCTTTGCACCATTGGGACCAGGTCCCAATGGTCCCACCTGTCCCTCATTGGTCCTTTTTCTTTTTTGTTTATAAATAGTATTCTACTTGTCCGTAATTTATGCTTTTAAATTAAAATTTTGTCAAAGTCTAAAAATATTAACAAATCTTAAAGCATATAAATTAAATTTTTATAAAATAAGCCGAAATATCGTGTCGTCACATGAGCTACGTGCGCTCGATATTGAGCTTGCGTAATTTTATAAAAATTTAATTTATAAGCTTTATTGATTAAATTAGAAAAAGCATTAATAGTCAGAATTACTTTAAGTATTTTTCTTCGAAGCTCGCTACTGAAATTGGCTTTTCATATATATAACCTTGTATCATGTCACATCCTATGCTTTTTAAGTATTCTAACTGCTCTTTTGTTTCTATGCCCTCAGCAACTACTTTAATGTTTAATTTGTGTGACATGTCTATAATTGATTCTATTATTATTTTTCCTCTTCTGCTTTCTAAAATATCATCAAAAAAGCTTTTATCCATTTTCAATATGTCTATATTGATATTTTTTAACATGCTAAATGATGAATACCCTGTTCCAAAGTCATCCATTGATACTACAAAGCCTAATTTATGCACATTTCTTTCTGCTTCTTTTGCTAATTCTATATTGTCTACTACTGTTGTTTCTGTCATTTCCAATTCTATCATATTGGGTGATACATTATATTGGTTTATATACTTAATTAGTGTATCTAAATGATTTTTATCATATAAATTTTGTCTGGATTCATTCACAGATATTGGCACTAATTTATAATTTTGTTTATTCCATTGATTTATTAATTTGAAAACTTCTTCTAGTACATAATTATCCAAAATGTTTATTAAGCTATACTTTTCAAATAACGGTATAAATACATTTGGCATTACAATTTGACCGTTTTTATTCCATCTTACTAATGTCTCAGCTCCAGCTAATTTTTCAGTTTTAGTATCAAACTTTGGCTGTAAATAAATTATAAACTCTTTATTCTCTATCCCACGTTGTAGTCTAGAATGTAATAAATTTCTATATTCTGTATTCATTGCTAAATCACCTGTGAATATTATAAACTTTAATTATTTTTTTATTCAATATTGCGTATTATTACATGTTATGTTATAATATGCACTAAAGGAGATGATTTTATGGTTAGTTTTGGAAAATATTTAAAAGATTATTTAGAATTTAATAACATTTCACAAACTGAATTTGCTATGCGTATGGGAATTACGCAAAAACATATGAATGAGATTTTAAATGGTAAAGCCAACATTACTCTAGAAATGGCTGCAAATATTGAGCGATTAACAGGAATAAACTCTAGCTTCATTATTAATGTTGAAAATTCAAAAAAAATGTCTGACAATATTTTAGAAGCTTATGAAAATGAGGAAAATCTCAAGAAGGTTTTATCTAAAGAGTTTCATATATCAGAATTGAAAAAAAATAAATGGATAGATTTTAAAGATGAAAACAACGTTATTCAAGAATCTATAGACATATTGAATTTCTTGAAAATAAAAGACTTTACCGTACTTGATAAAATGGAAAAACAAGTTTTATTTAAGAAAACAGGTGCAGATTTCAAAAAAATAGCTCTATGGATGGCACATTGTGATGAAATCACAAAAGATCAACCTATTAAAGAATATAATAGATATAATTTTAACTTTATAATTAAAGACCTATTGAACATTGCATACGAAAACAAGATAAATGTACAAAAAATTCAAGACGTGTTAAATTGTTATGGAATATACTTTGCTTGTGAAAAGGCTATCTCGGGCTCTAAAATACGTGGATGCTTTAAAGTAAGAGGTAAAAATCCAGCAATTTACATTACAGATAATTATGCTGGTAAAGATTCTTTTTACTATGAATTATTCCATGAATTAGGCCATTGTAAATCTGATTACAACGAGGCAAAAAATAAAGTTATTATTGAAGGCAATAACTTGCAAGAAGAACGAGCTGACAAATTTGCTCTAAATACCATGATAAGTCCAGATGTTTGGAAAGCAATATCAGAACATCCAATCTCCGAACAGTATCTAATTGGTATTTCAAAGAACAATAATATCCCTATGAGTTTCATAGTTGGTAGATTAGCAAAATGTAGTAAAATAAAATATACCAGTCCTTTATATCAAAAATATGCTTATGACTAATGTTAAAGACTAACACATTTTAAAATTTGTGTTAGTCTTTTATATATTATTTTTTGTAGCCACATATGTGAACTTTACCCCTTCAAATTCATTGATAATAATTTACTAATACCTTTTTCTTCCATTGTTACACCATATACAGTGTCTGCAATCTCCATTGTTCCTTTTCTATGTGTTATCACTAGGAATTGAGTATCGTTGCTAAATTTCTTTAGGTAAAGTGCATATCTTCCAACATTTACGTCATCTAAAGCCGCTTCTATTTCGTCTAGAATACAGAATGGTGCTGGATTTATTCTTAATATTGCGAATAATATCGCTATTGCAGTTAAAGCTTTTTCTCCACCTGATAAAAGCATCATGTTTTGTAGTTTCTTTCCTGGTGGTTGAACTCTAATATCTATTCCACATTCTAATATATTTGCTTCATCTTCTAATATTAGCTCCGCTTTTCCTCCTCCAAACAATTCAATAAATACTTCATTAAAGTTTTTGTTTATTTCTTTGAATTTTTCCGCAAATTGTTTTTGCATTGTTGTGGTCATTTCTGAAATTACATTTCTTAGTTTAGTGATAGATTCTTCTAAATCGAACCTTTGCTCATTCATAAAATCGTATCTTTCTTGCATTTTTTTATAGTCTTCTATCGCATCAATATTGATACTTCCTAAATCTGCAATTTCTTTTCGTAATTCATTTGTCTGTTTTTGTGCTAATTGAACATTATCTGGTTTTTTATATTCTCCTGCATTATTTGGAGTTAGTTCATACTCTTCCCACAATTTGTTTATTAAATCGTCCATATCTTGTTCTTGTTTTGATTTCTTGCTTTCTACTTTTACAATTTGCTCTTTTAAGCCATTCAAAATATTATATTGCTCTTCTATTACAGCTTCTATTTTATCTAGTTCTTCACTTTTTGTAATTTTTTCTTGTTTTAATTCTTCTATTTTTTCAGAGCTATTAGATACTTCTGATTTTATATTTGCTATTTCTTGTTCAAAACCTACAATTGCTTCTTCTGTTTTGATAGTTTCTTGTTTTGTGTTGTCTATTTCTTGTAATTTGTTATCTATATTTTTATTTGCATTTTGAATATCTAATTCTATTCTTTCAATCATCTCATCTAAAGATGTTCCGCTCTCATCAAATGATGATACAGAGATTTTTAAATCTGTTATATCTGTATTCAAATTATCAATGTATGTTTGATCGTCCTTATTAAGCTTTGCAAATTCAGCAATTTCAGCATTTAGCTCTGCCATCTCTTTTTCTAGGTTTTCTATTACCTGTTTCGTACCTTCTTTAGAAGCTTCTATATTTTTCTTTTCTGTATCTATATCTTCTATCTGCTTTTTTAATTTCGACATTTTTTCTTCAAGTTTTATAATCTGACCCTCTATCATGTCTAATTCTTGTTTTTTTGTTGCATATGTTATTTCTATTTCTTGTAAATTCTTTTCGAGTTTTGCTGATTCTTCTATTGTATCAGTAATTTTTGATGAATATTCTTCTTTTTGTTTTGTTATTTTATCTATTTCAGAATTTATTTCTTTAAGCTTTGCCTTTAATTCATCAATTTCTCTATTTCTTCCAAGAATATTTACAGTCTTTTGGGCTACTGAACCACCACTAATAGCTCCTGATGGATTTATTACATCTCCATCTAATGTAACTATTCTAAAAGAATA
>CAYPES010000069.1:4958-5809 GCA_964409925.1 uncultured Clostridium sp.
ATAATTATTTGCTTTTGCTAGAGCTATAGCGCTGTCCATGTTTTCTACAATTACAGTTCTGCCAAGTAAGTTTAAGATTATATCTTGATACTTTTTATCATATTTTATTAAATCTGAGGCAATTCCTACTACTCCATCTATATTTTTACTTACTATTTTTTCCAATTTCTTTCCATGTACTGATGAAATAGGTAAAAAGCTTGCCCTGCCTAAATTGTTTTGTCTTAAATAATCAATCAACCTCTTAGCATCGCTTTCTGTATTAGTTACGATGTTTTGCATTGCTTGTCCTAAACACATTTCAATAGCTATTTCATATTTTTTATCTACAGAAATTAAACTTGCTAAAGCTCCTTCTACTCCTGAATTTAATGATGTATTTTGTTCACATGCTAACAATAAAGATTTAACGCTTTTAATATATCCGTCTTTATCTTTTTCGGTTTCCATCAAAAACTTGTATCTTGACTCTTTCATTCTATATTCTGATGTTAATTTATTTATTTTATCATCATAATCTTTTATAACTGTTAATGATTTTTCTTTTTGTTCCCTAATTCCATTTAATGTTTTAATTGCTTTGTTTC
Organism: uncultured Clostridium sp.; assembly: GCA_964409925.1. Taxonomy (GTDB): domain Bacteria; phylum Bacillota; class Clostridia; order TANB77; family CAG-508; genus CAG-245. The sequence goes on from CAYPES010000069.1 coordinate 5,546, forward strand.
TAGTATTGTCTATTTCTAAAAATCCTTTTGTTATATCTTGTTTTTTTAATCTATTAGCATCTAATTCTGATATTGTAGCTTGTAATTCTTGTTTAACATTTTTCTTAGTTTTTTCTAAGTTTTCATAGTTAACATCATATGTATTTATTTCTGATAATCTTTCATATCTTGCATCTGTATCGGCTTCTACTTGTTTCTTTTTACCTTCAATTTCTAATTCTTTTTCAGATAGTTTAGCTGATAGTCTTGCTAGTTCTGCTTCTT
>CAYPES010000070.1:0-5772 GCA_964409925.1 uncultured Clostridium sp.
AATAACTGCAACACACTCAGGAAAAGCATTAGATGTAAAAGATGCTTCAACACAAAAGGGCGCAAATGTGCAACAATATCAATCGAATGATACAAATGCACAGCAATGGATAATAAAAGACAATAAAGATGGAACATATAGCATAATATCTAGATGTAATGGTCTATATGTAGATGTATATAATGCAGTAGCAGCAAATGGAACAAATATACAAATGTGTGATGGCAATGGCCTAAATGCACAAAAATTCATATTTGAAGAAGTAGAGACCACTATAAATATAGATACAACAAAGTATCCGGGATATAAAGAGAAGATAGAAGCTTTAATGGAACTTCACCCAAATTGGAATTTTGAATTATTATATACAGGACTTTCACTAGATGAAGTAGTATCTGGTGAAGCTAAAGTACATAGCAGAAACCTAGTACCATCGGATAAAAGCGGAGAATGGATATGTTCTGTATGTGGAACTAAACCTTATGATAGTGGATGGTATTGCGCATCAGAAAAAGCAACAGCATATTACATGGATCCTAGAAACTTTTTAGATGGAGTAAACATATTTCAATTCCAAGATGTAAATGAATATATATCAGGAGTATTTACGCTAGAAGGAATACAAAATCAAATAAATAATACATATTTACAGAATTATGCAAAGGATATTGACACAGCTTGTAAAAATAAAAATGTTAATCCATACTATATTATATCTAGATTAATACAAGAACAAGGAAGAAACGGAACAACTATTGGCAAGGGCATGGACGGTGGAGATGGTAAAACCTACTACAATCCATTTAATATTGGAGCAAGCGGAAATGGATGGGATGAAATTTATGCAAATGCGCTTGCAAGAGCAAAAAAAGAAGGCTGGGACACAATGGAAAAGGCAATAGAAGGAGGAATAACCTTCTGTAAAGCTAACTGGCTAGAAAATTATCAAAATACACTATATCAGAACAAGTTTGATATAGATACTAGAAATGGAACGGCTTTATATACACACCAATATATGCAAAACTTAATGGGAGCATACAGCGAAGCTCAATTATTACAACAAATGTATAAAAATACTGGTAAAATAGATTCAAGCTTTACATTTATAATTCCAGTTTATGAAAAAATGAGCAAAAATATATCGCCATTACCAGAAGAAAGTACAGAACTTTATCCAATGGATGTAGAAACCACAGGAACAAACATAAATGTTAGAAAAGAAGCAAATGCTAACTCAAGCATAATAAAGACAATAGCTGAAAAAGGTACAAAATTGCTATCAATAGAAAGAGGAATAAATACTAATTGGCAAAAAGTTATATTTACAGATGGAACAATAGGATATATTTCAGGAACATACTTAAAACAAATAGACGACCAAGTAAATTGCAACATAAAAGCCAAAGTAAAAACAAATGATGGACAAGGATGTAACACTAGATTAGGTCCAAGTATATCTATACAAAAAGGTCCATATTTAGATGAAGCAACTGAGGTTACAATTATAAACAAAGGAACTTACAATAATATTAATGGATATGATTGGTATAGAATTAAATTATCAGATGGAAGACAAGCTTTTGTACCAGGGAAATATTTACAAGAATTTAAATAATTTTATTACAAAAGCATATAATGTAAGGACTGGAGTATGATAATATGAAAAATAAAAAAATAAGCATAATGAAAATATTAATGATATTTATAATTATGTCTGCTATAATTTCTGCAAGTACATGTGTTCTTGCAGATCCAAATAGTAGCCATGGATTTGCGGATTTTGATGAAAATACAGCAGCTGAGCAAGCAAATAAAGAATTGCAAGAGCAAGGAAATACAGAACAAGAGAATCAAAACAAATCTTCGAACAATTATTTATCAGAATTAAAAGTAAAGGATCTAACTCTAAAGCCAGAATTCGACAAACAAACGATTAACTATGACTTGGGTGTAACAGAGTTAGACGAACTAGAAATAGAAGCTGTTCCAGAAGACGACAGAGCAACGGTAAATGGAACAGGAAAGATTAAATTAAACTCAGGTGAAAATGACATAAAAATAGACGTAACAGCAGAAAATGGAACTGTTAGAACATATCATATAATAATCAATAAAACTGGAAAAGTAGCAGAAAACAATGAAATACAAAATGAAGAAGCAATATTAAACCAAAATCAAGAAAATATAACCCAAATTGATGAGAGCCAAACCAGCAATAAAAATATGACAACATATGCTATAGCTACTGTACTAATTGTAATAATCATAATAATTATTGCTACAAGAAAGAAAAAATAAGATATAAAAATATCAAGAAATTTAAAATTTTCTTGATATTTTTTTGTTTTTCACTTTTTTTATTGAAAAAAGGTTGATATATGATATAATCATACAAGAAGAATTATAATTAAAGCAGAGAGGAATTAATTATTATGTGGGGAGATATAGCAATAGCATTTTTGTTAGCATTTATAACAGCTTTTGTAATAACACCATATACAATAAGGCTCGCCAAAAAAGTGGGGGCAGTAGATATACCAAACGATAGAAGAGTTAACAAAAAACCAATGCCAAGGCTTGGTGGCCTGGCTGTAATAGCAGGCTTCTTGGTTTCTGCAATATACCTTATTATTTCAATGTTTATAGAAAAGAAAATAAACTTTACAGAAGACAGTTTAAATAAAAAAATATTTGGCTTTTTAATAGGAATAATAGTTTTAGGAATAACATGTTTTATAGATGATGTAAAAGGCATAAAGCCACTTGCAAAACTTGCGGGGCAAACTTTGGCAGCAATATTACTGGTGAGTAGTGGAGTTTTGATAGATAATTTTACAATACCATTTAAAGAAAATAGTGTAATGCTAAATGAAGTATTTAGTTACATATTAACTATAGGATGGATCGTAGGTATAACAAATGCTATAAACTTAATAGATGGATTAGATGGACTTTCATCAGGAATAACATTAATTTCATGTATATCACTATTAATAATATTTGCATTAAATGAATCTCCTCTAATCGCTATAATTTTAATAACTTCACTAGCAGGAGCAATAGTTGGATTTCTACCATATAACTTTAATCCAGCCAAAACATTTATTGGAGATGTAGGATCAAATTTTATGGGATTTTCCATAGCAGTTATTTCAATTTTAGGAGTTGCAAAAACTTATACAGCAGTTGTTATAATTGCTCCAATAATGGTACTAGCTTTACCAATATTTGATACATTATGGGCTATAGTAAGAAGAATTATAAAAACTAAATCAATAAAAGGAGTGTTTAAAGCTGATAAGGGCCATTTGCACCACAGACTTATGGCAAGAGGATATACCCAAAAACAAGCAGTTTTAATCTTATATGGACTAACAGCAACATTTGGTATGACTGCTATAATATTGTTAGATAGTGGAATTTGGAAAGCAATATCATTTGCTCTATTAGTTGTAGCGATAGTTGCGATAGGATATAAAGATATATTACATTTGCATGAGGAAAACAATATAGATAAGAGCAAACAACAAGAAGTGCATAGCCTTGAAAAAAAGCTAGTATCACAAAAAAATGAAAAATTTAATGATAAAAGCGAAGTTAAAAACAAAAAAAATGCCGATAAAAAATTTAATAAAAGGAAAAGGCATAAATAATAAGGAGAATTTACGTTATGAAAAAAATTACAATTTTAGTACCAGCATATAACGAAGAGGAATCATTACCTTTTTTATATGAAAGAGTAAGCAAAATGATGGATGAAATGAAAAATTATGAATTTGAACTACTTTTCGTAAATGATGGAAGCAAAGATAATACAATAAAAGAAATAAAAGAGTTAAGAGAAAAAGATAAAAGAGTTTGTTATGTAGATTTTTCCAGAAATTTTGGTAAGGAAACAGCAATGATAGCGGGACTTGACTATGCAACAGGAGATTGTGTAATAATAATGGATGCAGACTTACAAGACCCACCAGAGCTAATACCACAAATGGTAGAACTATGGGAACAAGGATATGATGACGTATATGCAAGAAGAAAATCTAGAGCAGGAGAGACATGGCTTAAGAAATTCACATCAAAAATGTACTATAAGGTATTGCAGAGTCTAACAAAAGTAGAAATACAAAAAGACACAGGAGACTTTAGATTGTTAGACAGAAGATGTGTAAATGCATTAAAGAAAATGAGAGAAACAGGCAGATGTTCAAAAAGCATGTTCAGTTGGATAGGCTATAATAAAAAAGAAATATTATACGATAGAGACCCACGCATTGCGGGAAAAACAAAGTGGAACTATAAAAAGCTTATTGATTTAGCAATAGACGGGATAACATCGTTTACAACATCGCCACTTAGAATATCAACATATCTAAGTATTCCAATATTTCTAACGTTATTCATATATTTCATATATGTAATTATAAAAGCTTGCGTTACACACACTGCAATACAAGCTTTCCAAGCAATAATTTTATTAATATTATTCTTCTCTGGAATACAAATAATATTAATAGGAATAATGGGAGAATACTTAGGAAGAATATTCAATGAATCAAAACATAGACCATTATATTTAGTTAATGAATATAACGGAGAAAAAGAAATGAACGACAAATAATATTAAATGAAAATAAAGTAAGACATAAATTTAAGCAACCTAAAAATTATCTCAAAGTAGAAAGGAATGGCATAATGGGTAAAGAAAATTTAATAATTAACCCTGGAGTTACTGATAATATCGAAGAAAAATTAGAAACAACATTAAGACCTCAGCTACTTAATGAATATATTGGTCAAACAAAAGTAAAAGAAAGCATGAAGGTATATATAGAAGCTGCAAAACAGAGAAATGAAGCTTTAGATCACGTACTTCTATATGGCCCTCCTGGACTTGGAAAAACAACACTTGCAAACATAATAGCCAATGAAATGGATTCTAAAATAAAAATAACTTCTGGACCTGCTATAACAAAAACTGGGGACTTAGCTGCATTACTAACAAATATATCAGAAAACGACATACTGTTTATAGACGAAATTCATAGACTAAATAAAAATGTAGAAGAAATTTTATATCCAGCAATGGAGGATTTCGTATTAGACATAATTATTGGCAAAGGACCTACAGCAAAATCTATTAGATTGAATTTACCACATTTTACCTTAATAGGAGCAACAACAAAAGCTGGCTCTCTTACTACCCCTTTGAGGGATAGATTTGGAATAGTACATAGATTAGAATTATATGACGAAAAAGATTTAATAACTATTATAAAGCGATCAGCGAAAATATTAGATATTAATATAGATGAAGAGTCAAGCAGAGAAATTGCAAGAAGGTCAAGAGGAACACCTAGAATTGCAAATAGGCTCTTAAAAAGAGTTAGAGATTATGCAATGGTACTAGGAGATGGAAATATAGATATCAAGATAGCGAAAACTGCATTAGATAAATTAGAAATCGATGAACTTGGATTAGACGAAATAGATAGAAAAATATTAGAGACAATGATAATAAAATATCAAGGAAGACCTATTGGTATAGATGCACTGGCTACAACCGTAGGAGAAGACCTAGATACTATTGAGGATGTTTATGAACCATACTTAATACAAATTGGATTTATATCAAGAACTCAAAGGGGAAGAATACCACTTCCAGCAGCTTACAAGCATATAGGAGCTGATTATCAACTACAAATATAATTTAATAGGAGAAGCAAATGAAAGAAAATAAAATAAAAAGTGTTCTTTTTATATCACTAAAAT
>CAYPES010000071.1:0-5628 GCA_964409925.1 uncultured Clostridium sp.
CCCTCCAACCTTTTACTACTATCGTAAAAACAAGTGGTAATACTTGACATATTACAACAATGGTAATACTTGCAATCATTAAAGCAAAACCTTTGTCTCTTACATCTAGTTTTCTTATTCCTAAAATATATTGATATATTGCCGCTATTATGATAGACACAAAACCAAATGGTATACTATAAATTCTTATTTTGTTTAGCAAATATGCCGTAATCCCATATGCTTGTGAACCATAGGCGTCTTTATATTCTTGTAACGTTTTTAGCTCTTTATCCTTTATTTCAATTATCTTTCCTGTTGTATCTTGTGCCACCTCACTAACCTCATTTGTCGCATATACAGAAGTACAACCTACTAGAAAAAATAAGATAGATATGATTGCCATTACTTTTTTCATATAATTATCCCTCTCTTTATTTTATTTTTCTATTATTCTATATAAAATATTATACATATACCATTTTACAATATAATAAAAAAAATAGCAAGGATATCCATACTATTTTTTAACTTTTTTACGGACTTGTTACAATTCACAGCACAGAATTCTAAAATATAGCTGAAATAATTAATATTTTTATAAAATGAGCTTTAGTATTTAGCTTGCAAAGTATTTTTTTAGAAAATGAGACTGAAAATCCGTTTTCGAGGAGCTTGGCTCCGACCGAGGATTTTCATGTTGAATTTGATAAAAACATACTTGCAAGCTTTAGCACAATATAAATTTACTTAAGCTCTTCTTTTATCTTTACAAGTGTATTTAGCGCATCTATCGGTGTTAGCTCGTTTATATTTACTTTATCAAGTTCGTGTGCAATCTCTGCCAATTTAAAGTTATACATATCCAATTGTCCATCAACCTGCTTTTTGCTTTCTTTTTCTGCTGTTTTATTCACTAGTACATTTTTTCTTTCAATCTTTTTTAATATTTCATTTGCTCTTTGAGTAACAACTTTTGGTACTCCTGCAAGCTTTGCAACATGCACGCCATAACTCTCATCAGTTCCACCTTTTACTATTTTTCTTAAAAAGATTATATCTTCACCTTTTTCCTTTACTGCTATTGAGTAATTTTTAACGCCTTCTAAAGTGTCTTCAAGTTGTGTTAACTCATGGTAGTGTGTTGCAAATAGAGTTTTTGCTCCGCATTTTTCTTTGTCTTCAATGTATTCTGCTACTGCCCACGCTATTGAAAGTCCATCATATGTTGAAGTTCCTCTGCCTATTTCATCTAGTACAACTAGGCTGTTTGAAGTTGCTTCTTTTAAAATATTTGCTACTTCCATCATTTCCACCATAAATGTACTTTGTCCCATACTTAAGTCGTCTGATGCACCGACTCTTGTAAATATTTTATCAACAATTCCAATATGTGCTGATGTTGCCGGCACGAAGCTTCCTATCTGTGCCATTAATGTTATTAGTGCTACTTGTCTCATATATGTAGATTTTCCCGCCATATTGGGTCCAGTTATAATTGATAATCTGTTTTCTTCTTTATCCATATATGTATCATTTGATATAAACGACCCACTTGGTAGCATTTTTTCGATTACTGGGTGTCGTCCATCCTTTATATCTATGATTCCAGTATCATCTACTTGAGGCATACAATAATTTAAATCTTCAGCAACTTGGGCAAATGAGCACAACACATCAATTTTTGAAACAGCCATAGCAGACTTTTGTAACCTTTGTATTTGAGATTTTATTTTTTCTCTTATTTCAGTAAATGCTTGGTATTCCAAAGATACTACTTTTTCCTCTGCTCCTAATACTTTGCTTTCTAGTTCTTTTAATTCTTCTGTTATGAATCTTTCTCCACCAGTTAAAGTTTGTTTTCTTATATATCTATCTGGAACTAACGATAAATTTGATTTTGTAACTTCTATATAGTACCCAAAAACTTTGTTGTATCCAACTTTTAGTCCTTTAATTCCGGTTTCTTCTCTTTCTCTAGCTTCTAGCTGAACTAGCCAAGTTTTTCCGTCAATCATGGCAGTTTTTAATTCATCTATTTCCGGATTATACCCAATTTTTATAATACCACCTTCTGTTATAGATATTGGTGGTTCTTCTACAATTGCTTTATCTATTAAAGAATAAATATCCTCTAAAGCATCTAACTCATTATGCAATTCTTTCATCATTTTTGATTTAGAATTTTGAAGCATTTTTTTTATTTCTGGTAATTTACCTGCTGATGTTTTTAGTGAATTTAGTTCTCTTGCATTTACATTTCCATATGATATTTTTCCAGCTAATCTTTCTATATCATATACGCCTTTTAAACTTGCTATTAGCTCTCCTCTTAAAATTACATCATCTTTTAATTCTTGCACCGCTTCTAGCCTATTGTTTATTTCTGATACATCTATTAATGGATCTGAAATCCATCTTCTTAAAAGCCTTCCTCCCATTGAGGTTGCAGTTTTATCAAGCACCCATAAAAGTGTACCCTTTTTAGCTTTATCTCTTAGCTTTTCTGTTAATTCTAAGTTTCTTCTAGCATTTATATCTAATGACATATATTTGGTTATTGTGTAAATTGTAATTTTATTTATATGCTCTAGTTTAGTTTTTTGTGTTTCTTCTATGTATTTTATTAATCCATTTATTGCAGCAACGGCAAATAGTCTCTTTTCTAAGTCTTTTATAATATTTCCTTTATCATCAGATAATGCATATTGCATGTATATTTTTTCTGTATCTTCGCTAAAATTAGCTTCATCTTCAGTTGATATATATACATCAAAACGCTCTTTTATTTTGCTTATCTCCTCGTTGCAATTGTACAACATTTCATTTGCAATTATCTCTGAAGGAGAATATCTCGAAATTTCATCTAACAATCTTTCAAAGTTATTTTCTTCTTTTATTTCTGCCGAATAAAAATCCCCAGTTGATATATCACATACTGCGATTCCAAAGAATATTCCTTGTTTGAAGATGCTCATTATATAATTGTTGCGTTTTTCTTCTAGTAAATTTGATTCTGTAACTGTTCCTGGAGTAACTACTCTTATTACATCTCTTTTTACAATTCCTTTTGCAAGTTTTGGATCTTCTAATTGTTCGCAAATTGCTACTTTATGCCCATTTTGTACTAATTTTGCAATATAGCTTTCTGCCGCATGAAATGGAATTCCGCACATTGGAGCTCTTTCTTCTTGTCCACAATCTTTACCTGTTAAAGTAAGCTCTAATTCTCTCGATACATTTATAGCATCATCAAAAAACATTTCATAAAAGTCACCTAATCTATAAAACAATATACAATCTTTATACTTCTCCTTAGTTGCAAGATAATGTTGCATCATTGGTGAATATTCTGCCATGTTTATTACTCCCTTCCATCTGGTTCATCTGGATCTGCTGGAGATTTTTTCTTTCTCAATCCTTCTTGTTCTTCTAACTCCAACAATCTTCTTCTAATTGTACTTACGCCAACGCCTAATTTTGTTGCTATTTGTTGTTTTGTCATTCCTTGTTTTTCTAGTACTTTCACTTCTTTCTTGAATTCTTGCAATTCTTTAAATCTTTTTTCTTCTACTGGTTCACTGTCAATACTAATAAATTGTGAGTTTTCTTTTATTTCATTTAATATTTTGTGATATAATCTTTTTTCATATTCGGTAAAAGTCTGTCTCCTCATCATTTTTTCTGCATATATTTTTGCAATATTATATAGCTTTTCATCATATTCATCTGCACTTTTACCTATTTTTTCTAATTCTCTAGACATAGTTCTAGCAGGGATTTCATACTGTTCTGCAATTTCAGTTTGTGACATTCCATTTTCTATCATTTCTACAAATAATCTTCTAAAATTTATTCCAGAAAAATCCCCTCTTTTGCTTTTATATTTTATATAATACTGGATATATTCTGGAGATGAATTGGCAAGTTCTTCTGCTTTTCTTCTTAGAGTTTCCCTATCTATACCATATTTTTCAGACGCTTGTCTTGCAGATATTTCTCCCTTTAATATTTGTATAATAATTTCTTTAACATATTCGTTTAGCTCTACAACATTGCTTGCTTTATTATCCAATAATACCTCTTCTAAACTTTGTTGTTCTTCAGGTGTACATATTCCTTTTATCATATTCTTAAGAGCATCTTTATCTATATTCATTCTGATGCTTAATTGTCTTAAACTTATTTGCCCTGATAGCAATTGCGCCTTTGCTTGTTCTAATTCTTCATTAGAAATCATTATTCTTACCTCCAGTTACTTTCTCCTTTTAAATACCACATATGCTCAGATACTATTTTCAATTCTATCACTTTCCCTATTTGGTCAATTGTTCCCTCAAAGTTAACCACTTTGTTTGTATCAGTTCTACCTGTCAGCATGTTCTCATTTGTTTTACTTGTTCCTTCTACTAATACTTTTTGAACCGTTCCAACATATTTCTGGTTATTTCCTTGAATTTGGCTTTCAACTAATTTTTTTAACTCATCAAATCTTTTATGTTTTATTTCTTCTGGGACTTGATTTTCCATTTTATCAGCAGGCGTTCCTACTCTTCTAGAATAAATAAACATATAAACTTGTTCAAAACATACTTTTTTTACAACATCTAGTGTATCTTCAAAATCTTCTTCTGTTTCTCCTGGGAATCCTACTATTATATCTGTAGAAAATACTATTCCAGGGATTTTATTTTTCATTCTATCAACCAACTCTAAATATTGTTCTTTTGTATATTTTCTATTCATTATTTTTAATACTCTAGAGCTTCCTGATTGTAGTGGTAAATGTATTATTTTGCATACTTTTTCACAATCACGTATAGCTTCTATTACATCATCTGTAAAATCCTTTGGATGTGGTGAAATAAAGCGGATTCTTTCTATTCCATCTATTTTATTTACTTCTCTTAAAAGTTTTGCAAAAGAATCTATTTTGCCAACATTTTCTTCTCTTTCTCTTTCAACTCTCATATAAGAATTAACATTTTGACCTAATAGAGTGATTTCTTTGTAGCCTTCTTTTGCTAAGCATTTTACTTCTGTAATAATATCTTCTGCTCTCCTACTTCTTTCTCTTCCTCTTACATATGGCACAATACAGTAAGAGCAAAAGTTATTGCAACCATTCATAATAGCAACAGAAGCCTTAATATTATCATCTCTTCTAATTGGTAATCCTTCTATTACCTCTCCATCAATGTCTAATATATCCTCAATTCTATCTCCATTTACTATTGTAGTATACACATCTTCTGGAAATTTATATAAAGTATGTGTTCCAAATACTATATCAAAAAATGGATAACTTTGTTTTAACTTTTCTACAATATGTTTTTCTTGCATCATACAACCACCAATAGCAATTATTGTGCCATTGGTTTCTTTATATTTCTTTACTTCTCCTAGCTTTCCAAATAGTTTGTCTTCTGCATTTTCTCTAACACAGCAAGTGTTAAAAGCAATAAAATTTGCTTCTTCTATTTTCTCTGTTCTACTATACCCCATTTCTTCTAGCATACCAGAAATTTTTTCGGAATCATTTTCATTTAACTGACATCCCATTGTCAATATTGCATATTTTAAGTTCTTTCCTGAATTTAACTTATTTACTTTCTCTATATATTCTTTTTGTTCTTGAATTTTTTCTTG
>CAYPES010000072.1:0-5540 GCA_964409925.1 uncultured Clostridium sp.
TTCATTTTCTAAAAAAATACTTTGCAAGCTCCATAATAGTATTTCTCTTTAACCTTAAAATCATCATCTATTAACTCAAACTTTATTATGTGATAAATAGCTCTTGAATAAGAACATAAATTAATATATACTTAGGAAAAGAATGCGTAGGAGGACTGAAATGTCAGAAGTAAAATGGACAGAGGAACAACAAAATGCAATAAGCAAAAAAGGTTCAAATATGTTAGTAGCTGCAGCTGCACGGAAGTGGAAAAACTGCAGTTCTAGTTGAGCGTATTATAAGAAAAATAATAGATGACAAAGTGGATATAGATAAAATTTTAGTAGTAACATTTACCAATGCTGCTGCAAGTGAAATGCGAGAAAGAATATTAGATGCAATTTATAAAAAAATAGAAGAAAGTCCAGATGATACAAATTTGCAAAAACAGATAATACTTTTAAATAAAGCAAGTATATGTACAATAGATTCTTTTTGTTTAGATGTAATAAAAAACAATTTTTATGAGATAGATGTATCTGCTAATACTAGAATAGCTGATGGAACAGAAATTTTGCTATTAAAGCAAGATGTATTAGATGATATATTTGAGGAAAAATATATTGACAACGACAAGAATTTTTTAGATTTAATAGATACATATACCAAATATAATAGAGATGAAGACTTAAAGGATTTAATATTAAATATATATAATTATATACAAGCCTCACCATTTCCGGAAGAATGGCTTGAAGAAAAAGTAAAAATGTTTGATATAGAAGAAAATGTTGAATATAGCAACTTTTCAAATACACCATGGGGAAAAATCATAATACAAAATGCTGAGGAAATACTAGAGAATGGAATTTTAAAATTACAAAATCTAAAAAGAAAAATGGAGCGATTCCCAGAACTTGAAAAGTATACAAATGTAGTAAACGAAGATATTAATAATTATTTATATATAAAAGAAAATCTAAAAGATTGGGACAAAAGTGCAACAATAATATCTGAATTTAAGAATAAACCATGGCCAACTGATAAAAAAATTACAAATTATTTAAAGGATGAAGCAAAAGACATAAGAGATAGTGTAAAAGAAGAATTTAAGAAAGTAAAAGATTTAATTAATTGTTTATCTCAAGAAGCTAATGATGATATTAATTATATGCATACAATATTAGAAAAATTAAATAATTTAATATTAGAATTCTCAGATAAATTTTATCAGAAAAAAAGAGAAAAAAATATTATGGACTTTAATGATATGGAACACCTTGCTTTAAAAATACTTGTAAAAAAAGATGAATCAGGGAACGTTGTTAAAACAGATATAGCAAAAAGATATGAAGAAAAATTTGAAGAGATTGATATAGATGAATATCAAGATAGCAACTTAGTACAAGAATATATTTTAACCAGTGTTTCAAAAGGGAATAATATATTTATGGTTGGAGATGTGAAACAAAGTATTTATAAATTCAGGCAGGCAAGACCTCAGCTATTTATAGAAAAATATAACAAATATAAATTAAATCCAGAAGAAAACGAAGATAGAAAAATTCAACTATTTAAAAATTTTAGAAGTAGAAAAAATATATTAGATTTTACAAATTTAGTATTTGAAAACATAATGAGCAGAGAACTTGGAGATATTGAGTATAATCAAGATGAATACTTAAATTTAGGAGCATCATATGTGGATATTCCAGAGCAAAATTTGAAAACAGAAATAGAAATTATAGATACAAGCGATGAAGACAATGATATTTGGAAAGAAGAGCAAGAGCCAGAAGATGACGTAGAAAATGCTGAAGGAGTAAATCAAGCAGAAGAAAGAGTGGAAGACGTTGTACTAGAGGCTAGGTTTGTAGCAAAAAAAATAAAAGAACTAGTAGACAGTAAGTATCAAGTAATAGACAAAAAATTAGGAAAAAGAGATATAAAATATAAAGACATATCAATATTGCTAAGGAGTATGACAGGAGTAGCAAATGTATATGAAAAAGAAATATCGGAACTAGGAATTCCCGTATATAGTGATAGCTCTGGAGAATACTTGCAATCAATTGAAATAGAAACAATAATGTCATTGCTAAGAATTATAAATAATCCAATGCAGGATATTCCGTTAGTTACAGTTATGCGTTCGCCAATAGGCAATTTTACAGATAATGAGCTTATCGAAATACGAATGAATGATAGAAACTCTAACTTTTATGATGCCCTTACAAAAACAGATACACTAAAAGTTAAAAGATTTTTAGGATTGCTAGAAGAGCTAAGAGAAGATGAACAATATATGGCATTGGATGAATGGATTTGGAACATTTATATCAAGACAGGATATATGAATTATGTAAGTTTAATGCCAAATGGAAATTTAAGAGTATCTAATTTGAAAATGTTGTTCGAAAGAGCAAAACAATATGAATCTGCTAGTTTTAAAGGACTATTTAACTTTATTAACTTTATAGATAAAATTAAATTTAATAGTGAAGATTTAACATCTGCAAAGATAATAGGAGAAAATGAAAATGTTGTAAGAATAATGAGTATTCACAAAAGTAAAGGACTAGAATTTCCAGTAGTAATTTTGGCTGGAACGGGAAAACAATTTAATTTTCAAGATTTAAATGAGAAAATTTTGCTAGATCAAGACTTAGGAATAGGACCACAATATATAAATTCGGCAAGACATATAGAATTTAAAACTTTAGCAAAAAAAGCTCTTTCTATAAAAGCGAGAAATGAAGCAATATCAGAGGAGATGAGAGTGCTATATGTAGCTTTAACAAGAGCAAAAGAGAAATTGATTGTTGTTGGAAGACAAAAAGATGTAAATAAAAAAATGTCTGACAAGCAGAAAGTTTTAGAAGTATATTCGGAAAACAACAAGAAAATTAATCCATATCTATTACAAAAATACAAAACATACTTAGACTGGCTTGAATTAATTTACTTAAAAGAAGGAACAACTAATACAAAAGATGTATTTAGTGTAAGTATAAACAAAAAAGCAGATCTAATAAAAAATTCGAAGCAAGAAGATAATGAGATAGAAGATATATATGCAAAAATAAAAAATAATGCTGAAAGCCATAATAATGTAAAAAATCAAGAAACAAAAGATAAGATAAAACAATTTTTAGATTGGAAGTATCCATATACAGAAGTTTCAGAAATACCAACCAAAACATCAGTAACAAAGATAAAAGAATTAGCAAATGCAGAGCAAATGCAAGAAAGAACGAAAGAATTAAAAATTGATATTCAAGAAAATAGCACTCAAATATCAATAAGTGCAAAACCTAAATTCTTGAAAGATAGTAAAGACAACAAAATCACCAATGCACAAAAAGGCACAGTAATGCATTTATGTGTACAAAAGATGAATGAAAAAGAAGAGTATGACTTACAAAAAATACGAAATTTAATAGAAGAACTAAAAGGAAGAGAATTAATTAGCAGTGCTGAAGCGGATAGTATAGATGTTAATAGATTGTTAGAATATACCAAATCTGATTTATGGCAAGAATTAAAAGAAGCAAATGAGATTAATAAGGAAAAAGCATTTTACATAAATGTAAAAGCAAGTAGATTATATAATAATATAAGTAAGGAAATAGATGAAGATATTCTTGTTCAAGGTGTTATAGATTTATATTATATAAATAAAAATGATAATCTTGTTCTTGTAGATTATAAAACAGATTATGTAGAAATAGGAAAAGAAGAAAATCTTGTAGAAAAGTATAGAGAGCAACTAAATTTATATAAAGAAGCACTGGAGAAGTCTTTAAATCGAAGGGTATCAAATGTAGGAATATATAGCTTATATTTAAATAAATTGATACAAATTAACTAATCTGTTTGAGATTGCAAAGCATGTATTTATCAAATTCAACATGAAAATCCTCGGTCGGAGCTTAGCTCCTCGAAAACGGATTTTCAGTTTCATTTTCTAAAAAATACTTTGAAATCTAGATACTAAAGCTTATTTCGAGTGCACGTAGCTTATATATTTTATAGGAGGGAGTATAAATATGAGATTAGATAAATTTTTAAAAGTTTCTAGAATAATTAAAAGACGAACTGTTGCTAATGAAGCTGCTGATGGTGGAAGAATAATTGTAAATGGAAAACCAGCAAAGCCAAGTTATGAAGTTAAAGTTAATGATATATTAGAAATTAAATTTGGAGATAAAACATCAAAATTTAAAATAGTAAATATACCAACAGTTCAAGGGAAAAATATGCCTCAAATGGTAGAAGAAATAAATTAAAGAAATAGTTGTAACATTAGGAATTGATAAAAAATAATTTTTAAATGTATTGAAAAACCAAAAACGTAGTGTTATATTAATAATAGATGTATTTAATATCTATATAGTAAAAGTATAGAGTAAATACAACGAAGCAATAAAGGTATGAAATACTGTAATAGATATTAATTACAGAGAAAAATAAAAAATTATAGTATAAAACATTAGGAAAAAATGAATTCTAAAGATATTATTATTTTAAATAAAAGTTAATAAAAAAGCTAAAAATAATAAAAAAATGAAACACAAAAATGAAGCAAAAATAAAGAAGCAGTAACAAAATAAAATCTTTAGAAAATAAAAAGAACGAGGAGGATAAAAATAAGTGAAGAACAATATAATGAAAAAAGCAAAACGGAATAACTCTAATTGCGCTCGTTGTAACAATCGTTGTTTTGCTAATACTTGCAGGAGTAAGTATTAACTTAGTAATAGGGCAAAATGGAATAATAACAAAAGCAGGAGATGCAAAAGATGCAACAGAGCAAGCAACAGTGAATGACCAAATAGCAATGAATAGTTTGTATGATGAGCTAGAAATAGCAATAGGAGAAAAAGAAGCACCACCATCTAAAATTGCAGTAGGAGAGAAAGCAACTTCTAATTCGACAATAGATGGAAAGTACGCAAGTGCTATGAACCCAATAATACCAGAAGGCTATATAGCAATAAATACAAGTACAACCAGTTGGGGAGATGGAAGTTCAGCTCCAACAGAAGAAAACGTAAATAAAGGATTAGTAATAACAGATAGTATAGACGCAAGTGGAAATAGTAATGGAAACGAATGGGTATGGGTGCCAGTATCAGATGCCCGTGTAATGTATGAAACAGCGAAAACACCAATAACCCTAACAGGAGGAACTAAAGACGGAGCAGGAATATTAGATTTAAAAATAAACAACAATCCAGTAACGGTAAGTAAATACAGTAAATCAATAATTATAACAAATAATGATAGTACCACAAAAACAATATCAAGAGTACTTCCAAACGATACATCAAGTTACCGTGAAGTAGATGTAGTTGTTGGAGGTGATGCTACAAGTTATTTTGATGCAGTAGATACAAATAGAGCAATAGCAGGATTTACCAAAACTGTAGGAGAAACAACAACTACAATGACATTAGCAGAAATGGCACAAATAATGGTAGATGAATATGAAACAATGATAGAAAGTATAGAAAAATACCATGGGTTTTATATAGGAAGATATGAGTTAACAGCAAAT
>CAYPES010000073.1:0-4610 GCA_964409925.1 uncultured Clostridium sp.
GTAGCAGGTAATGTAGCGAAGTAAAAAAATGTAAGGACCTCCGGGGTCAATCCAAATATTGGATTGACCCCGGAGGTCTTTTATTCTACTGACAAGCAGTAGTCTTGTCACTTTTTATCTTTACAGTAAGTATTTCATAATCTATAATAGCTACATAAAGGAAATTTATGTAAAGGGAAAATTAGGAGAGTTAGAAAATATTATGGTCAGAAGCAAAGAATTGTTATTAATAAGGTACATATCATTTTTTATATTAATATTTCAATTATTTGTAGAATACGAGAACAAAGGTATAGGGAGTATAGTATTTATTTTGATTTTCATTATAAATAATCATTTAAGGATGTTTTATTTAAATAAAGATAGTATGAAAGTTAGTTCAATTATATTAGAGTTATTAGTGGTATCATTTGCACAATTAAAGTTTGGTGGAATTATTATTTTTTATCTTATAGGAGTATCTTTTGATATATTCGCATTAGAAAATAAAGTTAGTAAGTACATATTAGGAATAATGATTTTATTAATAATCAGTAATCCCATATTTAATGAAAAAATGGAAGATAGAATTATATATTTTATTTTGATTAGTGTTTTATTTATTTTGTTAAGTTATATTTCAAGATTATATAATACAAAGTCAGAGGCACAAAGTCTTTATGATAAGTTAAGAATTTCAGAGGAAAAACTTATAGCAGCTAATAAAGAACTTGAAATGTATGCTAATTCTATAGAAGAAATTACATTGCTAAAGGAAAGAAATAGAATATCAAGAGAAATTCATGATAGCGTTGGACATGCTTTGTCAACAGCAATGATTCAATTATCTGCAATGCAAGCAATTGCAAATAAAGAGGGCAGTTCATTAAAGAGTATGGCTAATAATTTAAGAGAGTTTATAAATGAAAGTTTTCAAGATGTTAAAAGAGCTGTAAGAGAGCTTAAACCAGATGAATATGATAATTATCAGGGGGTTTTAAGATTACAAGAAGTATGTAAAACTTTTGAGAAAATGTCTGGAATTGAAGTTAAAACAATAATAGCTAAAGGCGAATGGGGTTTATCAACTAAGCAAGCTAGTCATTTATATAGAATAACACAAGAGGTATTATCTAACTCATTAAAACATGGTAAAGCAACTTTAATAAAAGTAATTATGAATTTTACAGATAGTGAATTTATAATTTCCTTTAATGATAATGGAGTAGGTACTGATATTATAAGTGAAAGCGGAGTAGGACTTAAAAGTATAAGAGAACGTACAGAAGAGTTAAATGGAATAGTTGATATTAAATCAGAAAAAGGAAGGGGATTCTTCATTAAGGTAATAGTACCTAGAGAGAAGGAAATTTAGTAATGGATAAAATAAAATTATTGATTGTAGATGATGAAAAGTTAATAAGAGAAGGCTTAAAAATAATGCTATCTATTTTTGAAGATATAGATGTTGTTGGAACAGCTGAAAATGGGTATAAAGCTTTAGAGTTTTGTAAAGGTAATGAAGTTGATGTTGTTCTTATGGATATAAGAATGAAGGAATGTGATGGAGTTATGGGAACAAGGCTTATTAAAGAGCAATTTTCGAGAATAAAGGTAATAATTTTAACAACTTTCAAAGATAAAGAATATATTCAAGATGCTATGAAGTATGGGGCTTTTGGATATATGCTTAAGGATAGTTCTCATGATGTAATTTATGAAGGAATAAAAACAGCATATAAGGGGAATATGGTGGTTCATCCAGAGGTAGCAACTAAAATGATGGACAATAGCATATGCAATAAAAAAGATATAGATAAGTTTGGACTTTCAGAAAAGGAAATAAAAATAATCGAATTTATAGCTAATGGTTTAACAAATAAGGAGATATCAGAAGAAATATTTTTATCTGAAGGAACAGTAAAAAATAATATTACTAACATACTTTCAAAATTAGAACTTAGAGATAGGACACAAATTGCGATTTTTGCATTTAAAAATGGAATAGTGACTTAAGTCATTTATGAAATGACCTTAAGGAATAGTTATCCCCCTAGGATTATCGTACTATAGTATTAAGATAAGCTAAGGGGGTATTTTTTATGAGTATTATAGAAGTAAAAAACATAACAAAAAGATTTAATGATAAATTAGTTTTAGATAATGTTAGTTATGAAGTAAATGAGGGTGAAATATTTGGATTTATAGGACCAAATGGTGCAGGTAAATCTACTTTGATAAATATAATGACAACCCTTCTTGCACCAGATAGTGGAAGTATTAAAATATGTGGATATGATATTTTAAAAGAGCCTATAAAAGCGAAGGCATGTATAGGATATGTTCCACAAGACTTAGCATTGATGGAAGAGCTTAATGCTTATGATAATTTAGAGTTTTTTGGTTCTTTATATGGACTTAAGGGGAAAGTTTTAAAGGAAAGAATAAAAGAGTCACTTAAAGTTACAGGATTAGAGGAAACTAAAAAATTAAAGGTTAAGAAGTTTTCTGGTGGAATGAAGAGAAGATTAAATATTGCAGTTGCTATAATGCATCATCCAAAAGTTTTAATATTAGATGAACCTACAGTTGGAGTTGATCCTCAATCAAGAAATCATATATTTTCTTTTGTAAAAAATATATGTAAAGAGTGGGGAACTACTGTTATTTATACATCTCATTATATGGAGGAAATTGAGGAGCTTTGTAAGAGAGTGTTCATAATAGATTTAGGAAAAGAAATTGCTTATGGTGATAGGGAGGAAATTAAATCATCTGTATTTTCTAATAATAAGGTTTTAATAGAAGCTCAGGATATAAGTTCAAAAACTATAATAGATCTTAAAGCCATAGATGGGGTTAATAATGTTACAGAGAAAGATAATAAGCTTTCATTAACTATAAGTTCAAACTTTAAACTAGGTAATGTTCTCTCTTTAATGGAAAATGGAGGAATAAATATTAAGAAAATTAGCTATGAAGAGGCTAAGCTTGAAGATGTATTTTTATCATTAACAGGTAAAAGTTTAAGAGATTAGGGGGAGTAGATATGAAGCTTTGGTATTACATGAAAATGAATTTTAAAAATATGTTTGCAACTGGAGTCATAACAATAGCTTATTATATATTATTTCCTATTTTATTAGCTGGGATTATGGGCTTTATGCAGGATACAGTTCATGATAGCCAATTAAATCTTAAATCAGTAAATGCTAAGATAGTTGATTATGATAATAGTGAAATGTCAAAGCAATTAGTAAGTTTGTTAGAAAGTAAAGAGCTAAAAGAAATAGTTAATATTGTAGATAAAAAACCAGAGGTTGAAATTATAATAAATAAAGGGTATGAAGATGATCTTCTATCATTAAATAGTGGAGAGATAGTTATAAATAGAGAGTCAGAAAATAAATTATCTACTGTTACAACATTAAAATCTATTTTAGATAGATATCATCAAGAGGTGTATGTTGAACTTAACGATGGAAATACACTTCAGTTAAATAATATGACAAATAATATTGTAAAAAATATAGCTATAGATTCAAAAGAGGGGGCTACAGAATATGAAAAAATCTCCGCATCCATGATTGGATTTATAATAACTATGCTTATATATTCATTAATTAAAGCTGGATATATGCCGGCAAGTATGAATATTGATAAAAGATTAAATTCTACTCCAGTTACAAAAGTACAGCTTTTAATAATTGATTCAATATGCTTAGTAGCTTATATATTTATAATTCTTTTTGCATATGTCATGTTCTTTAGAATAATAGGTATTAGTTTTACTGGAGAATTTTTGAGCTTAATGCTATTGATATTATTAGGAGCAATGCTTGTGGTAGGAATAGTTAAGTGCATAGCTACATTGTTTGGAGCGAAATATGGTAATTTAATAGGGATTATACTATTTACATTACCTTTAATAAGTGGAGAAATATTTTTGGGAGAAGGAAATAAAATAGCTGTGGTAACACCAACGCATTATTTGAATAATGCCTTTTCTTTATATAATTTAAATGGAAATTTAGAAGGTTGTAGTAATTGGTTAATTATTGTATTTGCTATAATTTTAATTACTTTTACATTAGCACTTTTAAAGGAAGGGATATTAGGGAGGAAAAGAATATGGGGTTAATAAGATTAACTTTTATTAATATAAAGAGACAATTGAAAAATCCTTTTGTAATTATAATAACTTTATTAATGCCAGTAGCACTGCTTTTGATTATAAACGGAGGTAAAGGAGAAGATGGTGATAAAATTGGAACTATAGGAATTGTAGATAAAAGTAATTCAATTTACTCGCAAGAGGTAATTAGTGAATTAGAAGAAAGTTATAATATTACTTTCACTGGAGAAGCAGAAGATAATTTAAATTTAATAAGAGATAATAAAGTTGGAGCTATTTATGTTATAGACAGTAATTTTAGTGAAATTATAGAGTCTGGTAATATGCCAGAAGTTGAATGTTATAGTAATGGAACTGGTAATGGAACGATATTAGCAGATGAAATAATAAAAAGTTATATAAATAAAATTGTCCAAGAAAATATCAGCGAAGGATTAAGTACAAGATCAATAAGAACTATAATTAATAATGAAAAAATACCAGATAAATCAAGTTA
>CAYPES010000073.1:4620-5498 GCA_964409925.1 uncultured Clostridium sp.
CTTCAAGATTAAGTTATATAATGATAGTTTTAATGTTATGTTATTTTATGATGATTGGTGGCTCTATAATATCAGAAGAAATAATAAAACTTAAAGAGCAAAATGTTCTAAGAAGAACAATAGCTACAGCTAATTCAGATAGAGTTATATTAGGAAGTTTGTTTATGTCATCATTTATAATACAAGGAGTTTTATGTAGTTTAGGATTGTTAATTTTAATAGCTGTTTTAAAGCCTGAAAATGTTAATATAGGTCAGGGTATATTGGCTGTTGTACTAGGAAGTTTAATAACGACTTCTCTTATAGTAGCAGTAATAAGATGGATAAAAAACAAAAAATTAGCAAGTTTAGCTATTGTAGTTATAGGATTAATAGCTTTTGTAGCATCAATGATGCAATGGGGCATGGATTCAGTTGAAAATGTGCCTATATTTATAGAAGGCCTATCTATAATATCACCATTTACATGGCTTTTAAGAATAGTTGATACAGGAAGTATACTTATGCCTTCCTTAGTTATAATTTTAATGTCAGCAGTATTTTTTACAGCTGGAAGTTTTAAATTAAGGGATTTTGTTAAGGATTAAAAATAAAAATACAAATTAAGCGGTATGAGTAAAAGTATTTATCGGATTCATACCGCTTAATTTCTATTTGGCGAATTATAAAACCTATTAATGAAATTAATTTCGTATTTAGGATTTACTTTATCAAAATTTTATGTAATAATATTATAGATTTTGTGCCTAAATAATAATAAAGTTTAAAGTTTATTATTAATAGTTGCAATAGTATGAATGTTTTTACGTAGAAAATATTTATACTAAAAAAAAACTATAAAATTAGGAGTGGAAATATGAAAATAGGATTTGATCATG
>CAYPES010000074.1:0-5420 GCA_964409925.1 uncultured Clostridium sp.
AGCTCTATTCATCCAAACCAAAACTTACACCTAAAGCATTGTTTATCTGGTTCATAATATTTGTATCATCTATATGACCTATTTTTTCCTTTAATCTACTTTTATCAATAGTTCTTATTTGTTCAGTTAATACTATAGAGTCTGTTTTTAATTTTGTGTTTTGCGGACCAATTTCTATATGAGTAGGTAGTTTACTTTTCCCTATTTGAGAAGTTATGGCAGCTGCTATAACTGTAGGGCTGTGTTTATTTCCCATATCATTCTGAATTATAACAACAGGTCTTATTCCTCCGTTGCTCTGAACCAACTACAGGACTTAAATCAGCATAAAACATATCTCCTCTTTTTACAACCATATTATTCACTCCTAATATTTCTATAACTAAGATTTGTTTTTTGATATATTTTAAATACTAGTTTAAGATACAATACTATATTAATAGTTTAATTCTATCTCATTGTATAATATGTATATTATTTCTTTTTGGTTATTGTCCTTAATTAATAACTTTGTTGGTTTTAGTGTTTCTTTGTCTAAATATAGCTCTTTATATTTTATTTTAGAATCTGCATTTATCTCAATTTGTAACACAATGTTATCATCTTTATTAGATATTTTTTTATTTTTTGCAATTTTGTATTCTTCGATAAATGAATTTAGCCATAAATTGTTATTCTCTATATATGGATAATCATTATAAATCTTTTGCAGATCTAACATCGTATTTTGGATAGTTAGGGTATTGCCTTTATACACTAATTTTATTCCTTTTATATTTTCTGGTAATATGATTTCTTGTATGTCTTCATCTTTATTATGGATCTGCGTTAGTAAGTATTTATTGGTATTTTTATTACTGTTTATTGTAACTTCTAACTTAGCTTTATATGAGCTAATATTTAAAATATAATCTTCAACTTCATCTAAAGTTTTGTTAGAATTATTATTTCCAATATTTATATTTTTATAATCTTTTCTAGATAAAATAATAAAAAATATAATTAGTAAAATAATTAGTAGAATAACAGCAAAAACAGCAATTCTTTTGTTTGTTCTTAATTTGTCTGCTATTTTTAGCATAAAAGCTCCTTATAAAATTATTTTATATAATTATATTTTTTATTCATTCAATTATTCATAATATGATGTGATATGATACACTGTCATTTTTTAAAATTGGGGGAACGGTATTGTTTTTGCAGCATTTTTAGCTCCGTACCCCAAATCCTAGAATTTTATATTTCTTTAAAGTATTCTTTCAAGCAGTTAACCACTTCTTCTTTTGTGTCTAGCGTATTTATTTTGCTTCTAAAACTACTTGAATCTTTTAAACTTTTTGTATATGCAGAAATGTGTTTTCTCATTTCTTTTACAGCTATGTTTTCTCCTTTTTCTTCTATCTCTAGTTCTAAGTGTCTTAATATTGTTTCTAGTCTTTCTTCTTTCGTTGGCTTTTCTATACATTTGCCAGTATTTAAATACTCTATAGTTTCTCTAAATATCCATGGATTTCCAAGAGCTGCTCTTCCAATCATTATTGCATCTACATTGCTATATTCTATATCTCTTTTTGCATCTTCTTTACTTTTTATATCTCCATTTCCTATTACCGGAATACTAACACTGTCTTTTACTTTTTTTATTATATCCCAATTTGCTTCTCCAGAGTAAAATTGGCTTCTGGTTCTTCCATGAACTGTTATTGCGCCAGCTCCTGCTTTTTCTATTATTTTTGCAGCTTCCACAGCAACTATATGCTCTGTATCCCAGCCTATTCTCATTTTTACTGTAACAGGAACTTTAGAGTTTTTCACTGCAACTTCTACAATTTCTCTCACTAAGTCTAAATTCAATAATAACTTACTTCCATCTCCATTTTTTACAACTTTTGGAGCCGGGCATCCCATGTTTATATCTACTATATCTGCGAACTCGCTTACATATTTACTGGCATATGCTATTGCTTCTAAATCACTACCGAATATTTGCACTGCTAGAGGTTTCTCTTTTTCGCAGGTTTTTAATAATAGCTTGGTCTTTTCATCATTATACAAAAGAGCCTTTGCACTCACCATTTCTGTATACACTAAGCCTGCTCCATTTTCTTTACACATCAATCTAAATGGCAGGTCTGTAATGCCTGCCATTGGTGCTAAAAATATGTTATTATCTGTTTCTACATTACCTATTTTCAATTTTCATTCTCCATTTTATTAATTGTTACATTTCACTAATTAATTTGTTTATTTACAGAGGTAATTAATATTTTTATAAAATTACGCAAGCTCAATATCGAGCGCACGTATATCATGTGACGACACGATATTTCGGCGTATTTTATAAAAATATTAATTATCTCTGTTATATTTCAATTTCTATATAGTGAACTGTAACTATTATCTTTAATGTATAAGCATTTGAGCTTTTAATCTACAAATATTGCTTTTTGTCTTCTTCCACTTATATTTAGAAGTAATCCTATCATCATTAAGTTTGTAAGTAACGAACTACCCCCATAGCTTACAAATGGTAACGGAACGCCTGTTATTGGCAATAACCCCATAGTCATTCCTATATTTTCTGTCATATGAAATACGAATATTCCTGCTATGCCTATTGCTATATACGCTCCTAAATTATCTTTAGCTGTTTTTGCTATAAATATTGCTCTCGTTATGAGTACAACATATACTATTATTACAGTTGCAGCAATTACAAACCCCATTTCTTCTCCAATTACAGCAAATATAAAGTCTGTCGACTTTGGATATAAAAATCCTAATTGTGTTTGGTTTCCTTTAAGAATTCCCATTCCTAAGAATTCCCCTGCACCTATTGCTAATTTTGATTGAATAACATTATAGCCTGCACCTCTAGGATCTAAATTAGGATTTAAAAATACGTCAATTCTTGTTTTGGCATGTTCTGGTAGAACAAAGAAATATAATGTAGGTAATAATATAGCTATTAACAATATTCCCGCTATTATATATCTCTTTTTTATACCAGATGCAAATAAAATAAACACTGTTGCAACCAAAAATGTTAAAGCTGTTCCATAATCTGGTTGTTTAATAATTAGAAGTACTGGGACAGCGACTATAAGTAGCGATAATAATAATCTAGTTGGCCTACTAATCTGATCTTTGCCTTTTTCTTGAATTTTAGATATATACATAGCTAAAGTTATAACTACAATTACTTTGGCAAACTCTGCAGGTTGAATAGATACAGATCCTATATTAAACCAGCTAGTAGCACCGTTTATACTATCAGTAAATAAAACTGCGATTAAAGCAATTATTATAATAATGTACAATATTGGAGAAATTTTCGATATGGTATGATAATCGATAACTGTTAGAATTATCATCATTGGTAAGCTTATAGCCAACCACATAATCTGCTTTTTAAACTCTTCATAACCAGTTCCTTGCGTCGCCGAAAATAATGCTACTAATCCAACCGTTAAAAGGATAATTATACAAATGAGAATTCCCCAATCCATATTTTTAAATATTTTCTTTCCCATTGAATAACCCTCATTTATTTTTTATCTAATTTTTTCTGTTCATCATTTTCTTTTTTATTTGTGCTATTTTCAACTACATCTTCTTTTTCTTGTTGTGTTACGCTCTCTTTTGGTTGTTTTTTGTTTTCTTCCTCCATTTTGCCATTTTGTTTTTCTTTATTCTCTTTCTCTATAGCTTGTACTTCCTCATTTTCTACTTCTGTTTCAGCTACCTCTTCAGTTACTGTTTCACTTTTATTTTCTTGCTTTTCAACTTCTATTTCTTCTTGGGATTCTTTTTGTTTTTTTGGTTTTTTTTCTTCTTCCGCAACTTGTTTTCCCTGTTCCTTTTCTTTTACATCATTAGAGTCTGTATCCTTTGTTTCCTTCTCTTTCTCTTTTTTCATATCTTCCTTAATTCCTGTGATTGGAATATTAGCATACAATGCTGGTGCTCCAATAGTGCCATCCTCATTTGTTTTATTTGTTAATCTCACGTCTATATCATTTTCATCAACATCAATATACTTTTTTATTACCTCTATAATTTCTTGTCTCATCATATCTAAAAAGTCAGCAGAAACATTGGCTCTATCTTGCATTAGTACTAAATGCAGCCTCTCTTTTGCTGTATCTTTTGACTTTTCTTCTATTTTTTCTCTTTTTCCAATCTTTTTAAAGAAATTAATTACGTTCTCAAACATTATGTACCTCCAATAGTTATTTTTTTCTGAATATGCCTTTTATTTTAGTAAAAAATCCTTCGTCTCTGCCAGGAATTGTAACTTCAATATTTTCACCAAGTATTCTTCTTGCTATCTCTAAGTATGCTTTTCCTGATGGAGCTTTCTTGTTTATTACTGCAGGTTCTCCTTTATTTGTTTGAGTAATTATAAATTCATCATCTGGTACTACTCCAAGAAGATTTATTGATAGTAAGTCAACTATATCATCGACATCCATCATTTCTCCTTTTCTAACCATGTTAGGTCTTAATCTATTTACGATTAGCTCTGGATTTTTAATCTCAGACGCTTCTAATAACCCAATAATTCTATCTGCATCTCTAATTGAAGATATTTCTGCATTTGTTACTACTATAGCTCTATCTGCTCCTGCTATTGCATTTTTAAATCCTTGTTCTATTCCTGCTGGGCAATCTATTAAAATATAGTCAAATTCATCTTTTAGTTTGCTAGTTAGTTCCTTCATTTGTTCTTCATTTATGGCACTTTTATCTCTCGTTTGGGCAGCTGGTAATAGGAATAATTGTTCAAATCTCTTATCTTTAATAAGGGCTTGTCTTAATTTACATTTTTCTTCAACAACATCTACTATGTCATATACTATTCTGTTTTCTAATCCCATTACAACATCAAGGTTTCTTAAGCCAATATCAGTATCTACTAATACTACTTTTTTACCTTTAAGGGCTAGGGCAGAACCAAGATTTGCTGTTGTAGTTGTTTTTCCTACTCCACCTTTTCCTGATGTTATTACTATAACCTCTCCCATAGAATCCTCCATTTCTTACTAACTTTTACAATTTATCACAAACTTTTATAGATTTTACATCCATAATTTTCTATTAATATATTATACGCAAATAGGCAAAAAGTCAAGCTTAATTTGATTTTTTTAGTACTATACACTAGTCTTGACAATGTCGTCTCAGATGCTAGTTTCTTTCTAGTGTCTCGCTATTAGTGAACAGGTTTACAAATATAAAGCTACGCGGAAACCGAGGCCGTTGCCGCTGTAGTCGGGACGGTAGTTGATACGAAAAGAAGCTGGATAGTTAGAGCCAGAATTGCTGTACTTGCCTCCCCTGCCAACTCGGGAGCTGGAATAAGAGGCCTCCATTGTCCATTCATCTACATTTCCTGCTAAGTCATAGATATTTTTTTC
>CAYPES010000075.1:0-4976 GCA_964409925.1 uncultured Clostridium sp.
TGCAGTTAGCACTGTCTGTTTATTAGCTGAATTTAATGATAAGCCTTTAGCTATTTTTAAATTTAGATTGTCTCCTTCAAAAATAACAATATTTTTGGGAACTGAAAGTATTGAACACAAGTAAATATATGAAAATATTAAAATTACTATTGTCAAAAATTTTAGTATATTGTTCTTTTTCTTCATCTTATACTTTGCTCCTTATAGCATAAAAAATAACAAATAAATTTATAAAAAATTTACTTGTTATTATAATAACCAAATATATATGTTTTAATCTTGTTTATTTTTGCCGTTATTCTTCTGATGAAGAAGATGATGAATATTGTTTCATTAGCCAGTTATAGTAATTAAATGGTTCTACTGTTTTAGGCTCTCCATAAGTTACTCCATAAGTTTCCACTCTTATACTTTTAATTACTGGTAAAGTAACCGGTTTATCTGCATTTTCTGTATCACTTGAGTCTCTTGTTACAACTTCAACATTTGCAATTTGATCAACTATATCTAGTCCTTCTATGACTTTACCAAATCCAGCGTATAATCCATTTAGATTATTGTTATCAGCATTCATAATGAAAAACTGAGAGCCTGCTGAATCGTAGCCATTCTTTGTTAAAGAACTACTTATATCACTATAGTCAGCTCTAGCCATTGCTATAACACCTTTTTCAAATTTTAATGTATTTTTTTCATAATCATTTGCAATAAATTCTCCTTCTATTGCATATGTTTCTGTTTCTGAACCATCATTTCTAATATCACTTAGTGTTGGTTCTCCTTTTCCTTGTCCATCTTTAGAACCACCTTGTATCATAAAATTTGGAATGGTTCTATGAAAAGTTTTTCCATCATAAAATCCACGATTTGCAAGTGTTATAAAGTTTTTTACAGTATTTGGTGCTATATCTGGATATAGTTCTACCTTAATTGTTCCAAAATTTTCTACTTCTATTGTTGCTACTGGATTTTGTATTTTTCTAGTTAATTTTTGATAATATCCATATCCTAAACATCCTATTCCTACTATTGATGCTATTATAATTACTATTAATAATATTTTTACAAATTTATTCATAATTATTCCTTTCTTTTTTGCAAATTTTAATTTTTATAATAAAGCAGAAATTAGTAATATTTTTATAAAATGAACCGAAATATCGTGTCGTCACATGAGCTACGTGCACTCGATATGAGCTTGCGAAATTTTATAAAAATATTACTGATTTCTGCTTATAAACAAAATATCTTTATAAAATTTCATTATCAAAAACGAATTGTTCCTGCATTCTTCTTAATGATTGTTTTATTGTTCTAGCTCTTACTTCACCAATTCCTTCTACTTCATCTAATTGTGGAATGTCTGCTGCCAAAATATGTTGGAAAGATTTGAAGGATTTTACTAAATTTTCTACTATACTACTTGGCATTCTTGGTATTTTATTTAATACTCTATAACCTTTAGTATAAACACCTACTTCATCATAATTGTCGAAATCTCCATATCCAAGTATTTTAGCTATTACTTGAGATTTCATTAAATCTTCTCTTGATAATTTTTTTATTTCTTCAAGAGCCGTTTCTGGCTTTCTTTTCTTACTCTGGACTATGTAGTCTTTTACCATTAGGAGCTCTTCAATTTGTAAATCTCCAATAAGTTCTTCCAATTGCATTTCTAGAAGTCTTCCGTCTTCACCTAATTCATATATAGATTTTTGAACTTCATCAGCTACATTCATAACCATTTCTGCTCTTTGTATCGCAACTATAACATTTTCTAGTGTTACAATATCATTAAATTCATACTCATTTAAAAGATTTAATTTGCTATCAAATACTTTCATGTATTTTTCAACCGTTTGAAGCGCTTGATTAGCTTTCGTTATTACCTTTGCAGTATCTTCTAATACATATCTATCATATCCCTTAAATATCGTAATTATGTTTCTTCTCTGAGATATGCTTATAACTAAATCTGCAGTTTGCTTTGCCGTTCTTTCTGCTGTTTTGTGTCTAGTTCCCGTTTCTACAGTTGGAATTGTTGATGATGGTATTAATTGAGTATTTGCGAATAGTATTCTCTTTAAGTCTGAGCTTATAATTATTGCTCCATCCATTTTTGCAAGCTCATATAGTCTCGCAGGAGTATAATCTACGTCGATTCTAAATCCTCCATCAACTATGTCCATAACCTCTTTGCCATCACCAATTACTATAAGGCCACCTGTTTTCGCCTTTAAAATATTTTCCAGTCCCTCTCTTATTGGAGTACCTGGAGCAATCATTTTTAATACTTCTATAATTTGATTGTTAGTAGCTGCCAATTCGTCTTTCCCCCTAAATTAGACTCTCAATTATTTTCAAGATATTCCATAAGTTTTCTACTTTAATCCTATCTTCTGCATGGCTTCGTTAATTGTTCTGACTCCTATTATATCTATTTTATACTTTTCTTTCAATAGTTTTTTGTTACTTTCTGGAATTATACATGTTTTAAATCCCATTTTTTCGACTTCTTTTATACGCTTGTCTATCATATTTACTGCTCTAATCTCGCCAGTTAAGCCAACTTCTCCTATTGCCACCATATCTTTTGATATAGCAATATTTCTAAAGCTTGATGCTACAACTAAAACTGTTCCTAAGTCTACTGCTGGTTCCACTAGTCTAATTCCACTTACAACGTTTAAATATACGTCCTGAGAACCGAGCGGAAGACTTGATTTTTTCTCTAATACAGCAAGTAACATCGTTAGTCTATTATAATCAATTCCATTTGCAGCTCTTCTTGGCATACCAAATACACTTGGAGTAGTTAGAGCTTGTAATTCTATTAATAGTGGCCTTGTACCCTCCATACTCGCTACAATTATCGAGCCTGGAGGATTATCCTCTCTGTCAGAAATCAGAACTTGCGAAGGATTTTTTATTTCTATCATTCCTTCGTTCTGCATTTCAAACATTCCAATCTCATTTGTTGATCCAAACCTGTTTTTTACAGATCGTAATACTCTATAAGAAAAATATCTTTCACCTTCTAAATACAAAACTGTATCAACCATATGTTCCAAAACTCTTGGACCTGCTATGTTTCCATCTTTTGTAACATGTCCAATAATTATAGTAGTTATCTGGTGCCCTTTGCATACTCTCATTATTCTTGACGTAATCTCTCTTACTTGGCTAACAGTACCTGCTGCAGAAGTTATTTCCTCAGAATACATCGTTTGAATTGAATCTATAATCACAAGTTTTGGGTTCATTGCTAATATTGTTTCTTCAATTACATCAATATCAGTTTCTCCCAAAAACATAATATTATGATTTTTTATGCCTAACCTATCTGCTCTAATCTTAACTTGCTCCGCGGATTCTTCACCAGAAACATATAAAACTTTTCCATTTCCTGTAATTTTATCACAAAGTTCCAAAATAAGTGTAGATTTTCCGATACCTGGCTCTCCTCCTAGTAAAACAAGA
Source organism: uncultured Clostridium sp. (assembly GCA_964409925.1). GTDB lineage: Bacteria > Bacillota > Clostridia > TANB77 > CAG-508 > CAG-245. The sequence goes on from CAYPES010000075.1 coordinate 3,481, forward strand.
GAACCATTTACCAAACCTCCGCCTAAAACTCTATTAAGCTCACCAATCCCCGTATCTATTCTAGATTCATTTTTTCCAACGACTTCATCCAAAACTTGTGGAGTAGTCTTTTCCTTTATTGCCTTACCAGTTGCCGATGACTTCGTCTCAACAATTTTCTGTTCAAAAAAAGTATTCCAACTATTGCAAGCTGGACACTTTCCAAGCCACTTTGGCGACTCATATCCACATTCATTACACACAAAAACCGATTTTGCCTTCGCCATCTTCCCTCCTTTGGACCATTAGGGACGGTTCTTAATGGTCCCACCTGTCCCTAATTGGTTCACTTTATTATTTTCTTGATTTGTTTTCTATCAATCTGTAATATTCTAGCTATTTGCCTTATGCTTATTCCTCTAATTTCTAAGCATTCTTTGAGTATTTTATTTTTTTCTGTTAATGAGCAATTAGATATTTTATTTATTTTTTCTCTTTTTAATATATCATTTATGATTTGTATCGCTTCTTCATCTGTTAATTTCATTTTTATTTCAAATTCTGCAATGTCCTCTTCATTTGCTGAAAGAATTGGCTGATTATTAAATATTATAAAATTTCTTTTTGCTTCAATCTCATCATTTCCGAATAAGTTTAATATTGTCTTAGTTGTACACAATTGCTCATTATATATGTATTCTTTATAACTGCTCCACTCGTATTTATCAATTGTGTCGATTCCTGCTTTCACGCAATTTAAATGTATATATCTTTGTAGATTTAATAAGTATTCCTGGCTTTCTACTGCTTTACTCTTAAACCTATCTTGAAAAACGTGTCCACATCGTTCATATTTATTGTTAAAATATATAGAATATTCAAGTGCGATTGAATGAATTATCTGTGAAATATTTCCATCATTGCAATTAATTATCATATGAACATGATTCGTCATTAATATATAGCAATATATCTCATATCCATATTTTTGCTTATATTTTTTTAGAATATTGATGAATCTTATATAGTCTTTCCTCTCTAAAAATATATCTTGTTTATTATTTCCTCTCATTATAACATGATATACATTTACACAACTGATAATTCTCTTTGTTCTTGGCATTAATTCTCCTTTACCTTTTATGTTAACACCAATATATTAATATGTTTTTCTAATGAAGTCAATAGCAGATTGTAAATTTTTTCCATTTTATAAAAGTTGTATTGGCCGTATAGTATAATAAAATCAATAATACGATAATATATGTCTTCTTATATATATTCATCATTTTTCTTATACATAATCTTCTCGTAAACTATCTGCCCCATTTAGGGACAGGTTGGACCATTAAGAACCGTCCCTAGTGGTCCCTAACTTCTCCTATTTTAGATATTTTTTCGATGATTTTGTCTAGTATTGCATTTATTTCTTCATCTGTTAGTGTTCTGTCATTGCTTCCAAATGTTAGTGAATATGCAATGCTCTTTTTGCCTTCTTCTATTCCTTTTCCTGTGTA
>CAYPES010000075.1:4986-5324 GCA_964409925.1 uncultured Clostridium sp.
TCCTGCTGCTTTTTTTATTTGCATTGCTATTTCGCTAGCGGCTATGTTTTTGTCTACTACTATTGCTATGTCTTTTTTTACTGCTGGGTATTTTGATATTTCTTTGTATTTCATTTTGCTTGTTTTCTTTGCTAATAGTTTATCTAAGTTTATTTCCATCACATATACCGCTTCTTTTGTGATTTCTGGGTGTATTTTTCCAATTATTCCTACTATGTCGTTGTTTACTGATATCATTGCTGATTGTCCTGGGTGTAGTTCTTTTGGCATGTTGTCTTTTACTACGAAGCTGTATCTTCCGCCATATCCTAAGAATTCTAGCAATTCTTCTGCTATTC
>CAYPES010000076.1:0-5321 GCA_964409925.1 uncultured Clostridium sp.
AAAAGACATAGGAGTTGTATTTGGAAATAGGTCGGCACTCAGCTGGGATGTACCAGTAGAAGATTCATTTGAACTTATGAAAGAAATCTACGATATACCTGATGCAAAGTATAAAAAACAAAAAGATATGTTGACGCAAATGCTAAATATTGGAGAAATCATAAAAACTCCTACAAGGCAGTTAAGTTTAGGGCAGAGAATGAGATGTGAGATAGCAACAGCATTTTTACATGACCCCAAGATTGTATTTTTGGATGAACCTACAATAGGCCTTGATAGTATCTCTAAGATAGCAGTACGTGATTTTATAAAGCATATAAACAAGGAAAAACATACTACGATAATTCTTACAACACATGATACAGGAGATATAGAAGCTCTAACCAAGAGGGTGATTTTAATTGGAAAAGGTAAGCTTTTGCTAGATGGAAGCTTTAATAGTTTGACTAAAAAGTACAGTAAGAAAATACTAGATGTAAAATACAAAGGAAAGTTACAGGAAATACCACTAGGAATGCAAATACTAGAGCAAACTTTAGATGAAGCAAAATTAGAAATAGATGAACGAAAAATAAAACTGGATGAGGCGATAGTATTCTTAAGTAATAAATTGGACATACAAGATTTAGATATACAAAATACTGCGATAGATGATGTGGTTGCAAATCTGTATAAAGAATATCAAATTTAAATTACAAACAAAAGTGATTTTGCCATATAAATGGAGTAAATAATTGAAAGGAGATATTCTTTATGGAAGAGAATAATGATATAACAGATTTAATTAGGATTAAACAAAATAATATATTTAAAGAATTAAGCAGAAAAATAAAAGTATATCTAGCATACTTTAAACTAAAATTTTTAAATGAAATACAGTATAAAGTTGCTGCCTTTGCAGGTGTAATAACGCAGTTTGCTTGGGGTGCAATGTACATAATGTTATATACTACCTTCTTAAAAAATGGAGCAGAAGGAGATTATACAATACCTCAAATAAGTACATATATATGGATGCAGCAAGCATTTTTAATGATGTTTAATTTATGGAGAATTGAGCCAGATATATTAGAAGCTTGCAAAACAGGAAATATATCAATGGAATTAGTGAAACCAGTTGATTTATATTCAATATGGCATGCAAAGACATTAGGCAAAAAACTTGCAATGACTATACTGCGAGCTGTACCAATATTAGTTATTTGCAGTATGCCATTTTTAGGACAATATAAGATAATGATGTGTGATAATTTCATTACTTTTATATTATTTATATGTGCATTAGTATTATCAGCTTTGCTTCTTATAGCATATTCAATGCTTATGTGTAGCTTTATAATGAAAACAATTTCTTCACAAGGCATTAGGCTAACCTTCCAACTGATAATGGAATTTTGCTCAGGAGCGGTAATACCAATAGCATTTATGCCAGATAAGGTAATACAAATACTAAAATTTACACCATTTTATTACATGCAAAATGTGGCATTTAACATATATAATGGTTATATATCTAATGTTACAGAAATATTACAAATAATATTATTACAAATTGCGTGGGTAACAATTCTAACTATTATTGGAAGGAGAATAATAAGAAAACAACTTTCTAAGATAGTTGTACAAGGTGGATAAATTTATAATCATGTTATGAAAGAGGTGTGAAAAAATGAAACTATATTTAAAATATTTTAGTATGCAACTGAAATCAATGTTAGAATACAAAAAAACATTTATACTATCGTTTCTATCACAATTAATAACCTCAATATTTTCATTTGTATCAATATTCTTTTTATTTGATAAATTTGGGAACATTGATGGCTATACGTTTAATAATGTATTAATATGTTTTTCAATGTCATTTTTTGGATTCTCTGTTGCAGAATGTTTTTTTAGGGCATTTGATCATTTCGACAGAATGATTGCAAATGGTCAATTTGATAGAATACTAGTAAGACCTAAAAATTTATTTTTACAAATATTAGGAACTGAAATTGAATTTTCAAAATTTGGAAGAGCGGTGGCAGCCTTAGCTATATTTATTTGTACCTTAACATTTAATACTGAATTATTAAAGCCAGATAAATTGATTACACTTATATTAATGATGTTTGGGACTGTAGTTATATATGCTTGTTTATATATATTAAAGGCAGGAATAACGTTTTTTACTACGCAGAGTCTAGAGATAATGAATATATTTACAGATGGAGCAAAAGAATTAACACAATACCCGTTAGATATTTATCAAAAATGGGTAAGAAGATTCTTCACATACATATTGCCAATAGCTTTAGTAAATTACTATCCACTCCTATATGTAATAGAAAAGACAGATAACAGACTATATATGTTTTTGCCAGCAATATCGATATTTTTTGCTATACCTTGCTACATAGTTTGGAGAATTGGACTTAGAAAATACAAGTCGACAGGGTCATAAAAGATAGAAGCCACTTATCTAATAAGGGTAAGTGGCCTTATTGTCTGAGTTAGATGCAGAGCCGGATAAAGGAAGAATGCTAGAAAATTGCTTAAAATATATAATACTATGCAAATATATGAATATAGATTATAATAGACATATGAAAGAAATAGTTTATACATAAAAAACTGTTTCTCCATTTGTGTATAGAGAATAGTTTGTACGTAAAAGGAGAATCTATGGAAAAATTTGAAGTGTTGCTAATTAGTATAAGCCTTGCAATGGACGCTTTTGCAGTGTCAGTATGCAAAGGATTATCAATGAAAAAAATGAATTGGGAAAAGGCTATAATTATAGGATTATATTTTGGAATATTCCAAGCGCTAATGCCTATTCTAGGATATTTTCTAGGAACTACTTTTGACCATTTTATAACCAGTATCGATCATTGGGTAGCTTTTATCCTTCTTGGAGGAATTGGAATAAACATGATAAAAGAATCTTTTGATAAAGAATCGGAAAACTGTAACGATAATGTCGATGCAAAAACAATGATAGTATTGGCAATAGCAACAAGTATTGATGCATTAGCTGTCGGAATCATGTTTGCTTGCCTAAAGATAAATATTATGCTACCAGTAGTATCAATAGGAACTATAACGTTTATATTGTCAGTAATAGGAGTAAAAATTGGAAATAAATTTGGAGATAAATATAAAAATAAGGCGGAGCTTATAGGTGGACTAATTTTGCTATTATTAGGGATAAAAATATTACTAGAGCATCTTGGAATAGTAAGATTTTAAAATAAATCTTTTTACAATTCTACATAAAAATTTATAATATAGCAGAAATAATGAATATTTTTATAAAATGAGCCGAAATATCGTGTCGTCACATGAGCTACGTGCGCTCGATATGAGCTTGCGAAATTTTATAAAAATATTCATTATTTCTGCTGATAAAACATAAACAGAAATTGTAAAAATATTTATTTTAAAAGCTTACTAAAAAATTTCTCTGTTGATGTTCCACTAATTCTATTATTTCTTTTTAATAAGTATAAACATTCGGGATCTTTTGTAATATGATTAACTCCGCTAGTACATGAAAGGCTTGCTTTAAAGCCTAAGTCTTTTATAATTGGAATTGATTCTTTTGAAATAGCTCCGAAAGGATAAGTAAAAGTATTAGGCGTATAGCCATTACAATTTTCTTTGAATTCGTTTTGAAGTTTAGTAATGTCGTTGGTAAGAAGGGTAGCATATTTATCTAAAGATTCAGAAGAGATTTTTCTACATCCTTTTCTTCCATTTTTTATGGAATGTAAATTGTATGTGTGGTTTTGAATTTCTATACAACCATCAGTAATCAACTCGTTAATGTCCTTCCAGCGTAAATAACCGTAATTTAAATTGGCTTCATCAGCATCTGAAAAAGTATCAGTATATTGACCAACAATAGAGATAACAGCTTTCATATTATATTTATGTAGAAGCGGAACTGCATAACCTAAATTATTATAATAACCATCATCAAAAGTGATTATAATTGGTTTCTCTGGGAGAGGAGAATCATTATAAACATAATTGATCAGATCAGTCATTGTGATGGTTGTATATCCATTATTTTGAATACATTTTAAATCATTTTCTAATGTTTCTGGATGAACTATATAACTGCCACACTTAGATTTTAGAACGCTATGATACATAATTATAGGTACTTCTATTCCGGTTTCACTTTTAGCAAAAGAAGAATATGATAACAAAAATGTTAAAATGCCTGCTAATATAAAAATTATCAAAGTGATTTTATAATTTAATTTAAAAACTTTAAGATGTATCATAATATTAATATATGCAGAAGAGAAATATTATTGATAAAAACAGTAGAAAAAGATACGAATATTAAAATAAGCTTGCAATATAAATGTATAAAGTATATAATAATTAACGAATTAGGAGATATGACTATATTTCCTTAATAACGCTCTTTTATTTAAAGGAGAAAGTATTATGAAAAAATTTTTAAAAACTTACAAGTCAGTTATTATACTTTTGGCTGCAATAATAATTGGCGCTATCGTGGGGATAGTATTCAAAGAGAAAGCAGCTGTCTTAAGCCCTTTTGGGGATATCTTCTTAAACTTAATGTTCGTTGTAATCGTACCATTAATATTCTTAAGTATCTCGACATCAATAGCTAAAATGAAACAACCTAAGAGATTAGGAAAAATTATGATAACGATAGTTGCAATGTTTGTTGTTACATCGTTAGTAGCAGTTTTAATTGGATTAGCAGTGGCATATCCAGTAAAACTAGTAAATGCAGAAGATGGAGAAATGATTAGAGCTTCATTAGAGGAGGAAAGCACAGATGAAAGCGCCGAATCTGAAGAGGAAGACCAAACAATATTAGAAAGAACAGTAAGTGCTATTACTGTAAATGATTTTTCAAAACTATTATCAAAAAGTAATATAATAGCTATAATAGTATTCTCCATACTATTTGGAATAGCTATGAATATGGCTGGTGAAAAAGCAAAGCCAGTAGAAGATTTTTTAAATTCAGCATATGAAATTATAATGAAATTAATAAATATAATAATGTACTATGCACCAATAGGACTTGGTTGCTACTTTGCAGCATTGATTGGAACCTTTGGCGGATCAATAGCTGTTGGCTATGCAAGAACATTTGTAATATATACTGTGGTGGCAATATTATTCTACATAATTGTTTATACACTATATGCATTTATCGCAGGCGGAAAAAAAGGTGCTGTTTCATTTTGGAAAAACATTATTCCAGCAACAGTGACGGCTCTGGCAACCTGTTCATCAGCAGCATCAATACCAGTAAATTCCGAAGCTTCTAAGAATATAGGAGT
>CAYPES010000077.1:0-5278 GCA_964409925.1 uncultured Clostridium sp.
TTCTTCTGCTATTCCTTTTATAATGTAGAAGTCTACTTGTTTTTTATAGTTTATTCCATAATAGTAATCGCCAGTCATTAGGCATGCTACTTTATTTTCTTCTTTGTATTCTTCATCCTTTTTGTAGAATGATTTTCCTATTTCGAATATTGATACATCCTTGTTGTAGTGAGCCGCATTGTATTCATATATTTTGTATAATGATGTTATTATGCTACATCTTAATGTACTTCTATCTTCAGTAAGTGGTGACAATAGTTTGATTGTTTCAATGTTTTGTTCTCCCGCTTTGTCGTAACCTGCAAATTTGCTGGCCTCTTGCTTATTTACTAATACATATGATAATGTCTCGTTTAAGCCTAAATTCATCATTTTGTGTCTTATTTCTCTTGTTGTATTATCATAGCTTCCCATTTTTAGTGGCATAACTGGTACTTTTGACTCTATGTTGTCAACTCCATATATACGCCCAACTTCTTCTATTAAGTCTTCTTTTACAGATATATCTAGTCTTCTTCTTGGAACTGATACTGTGACTGTTGTACCATCTTGCTTGCAACAAAATCCTAGTCTTCTGAATACGTCTAGTACCGCTTCTTTTTGAATTGAAGTTCCTAATATATCATTTATTTTTTGATATGTTATTTCAATTTTTCTATCTGACATATCTTCTTTGTTGTATTCTACTGTTCCGCCAACCACAGTTCCTTCAGCATATTCTTCTAAAAGCTTTGCAGCTCTTTCAGCAGCCATATAAGTTCTATTTGGATCTAATCCCTTTTCAAATCTATTACTTGCTTCACTTCTCACTATCTTTTGAGCAGTTTTTCTTACTTTTACTGAATTGAATATTGCAGCTTCTATAATTACATTTTTTGTACTTTCTGTAATTTCTGTATCTAAACCACCCATAGCTCCGGCTAAGCCTATAGCTTCTTTTCCATTTGATATAACAATATCATCAGTTGTTAGTGTTCTTTCTACATTGTCTAGGGTTGTAAGCTTTTCGCCTTCGTCTGCCATTCTTACTTCTATGCAGCCTTGTAATTTATCTGCGTCATAAAAATGTAATGGTTGACCCAGCTCTAGCATTACATAGTTACTAATATCTACAACATTATTGATTGGTCTTATTCCTGATGCTATTAGCCTATTTTTTATAAATATTGGGCTTTCTTTTATTTGCACATTTTCTACCTTTTTAGCTAAGAACAACGTACAATTATCTGTTTTTACGTTTACCTTAAAGCTATCATTTATATTTTCGTTGTTTTGACCATGTGATAAATCTGGCTCTTCTACTTTTTTATCATAAATGGCTCCTATTTCATATGCCATTCCTAATATACTTAGTAAATCGCCACGATTTGCGGTTAAATCAAAATCAATTACTCCGTCATCCATTCGCATATATTTTATTGGGTCTTCCCCAATAGGTGCATCTACTGGTAATTCATGTATTCCCTCTTTATCTTTTGGCTCTAAGAATTTACTTTCTAGTCCCAGTTCGGCAATAGAACATAACATACCATTAGACTCTACTCCACGCTTCATACTTTTATTTATTGTTACTCCTCCTGGAAGTTTTGCTCCTGGGAGTGCAACAATTACCTTTAAGCCTTTTCTTACATTTGGTGCTCCGCAAACAATTTGCAATACTTCATTCCCAACATTAACTTTGCATACATGTAAGTGGTCTGAATCTGGATGCATTTCACATTCCAATACTTCTCCAATAGTTAAATTAGTTGCATTTATTAAATTTTCTGCTGAATCATATTCATTTCCTACTTTAGTCATATCCTCTGCCAAAGTATGTAAATCAACGTCAACATCTACATAATCTTTCAAGAAATTTGTACTTAATTTCATATTTTCCTCCTACTTTTTCACCCAACCGCCCAATGGGGACGGGGTAAATTGGGCGAAATATATTATTATATTATACAATTATAATCGCGTTGCTAAATTTAGTTAATAAGTTCCGCCCAAAATACCCCGTCCCCATTGGGCGAAAAAGATTAATCTTTTCTATCAAATTGTGATAGAAACTTCACATCGTTTGTGTACAACAATCTCATATCTGTTATTCCATATTTAAACATTGTAAGTCTATCAAGTCCTGTTCCAAAAGCAAAACCACTATATACTTCTGGATCATATCCATTCATTTTTAGTACATTTGGATGAACAATTCCAGAACCAAGAAGTTCTATCCATCCTGTTTGTTTACACAAATTGCAACCTTTTCCTCCGCATTTAAAGCAACTTACATCAACTTCATATGAAGGCTCTGTAAAAGGGAAATAACTTGGTCTAAATCTTAATTTAGTATTTTCTCCAAGCAATTTTTTCATGAATATCTCTAGAGTTCCTTTTAAATCTGCAAAAGAAATATTTTTGTCTATAACAAGTCCTTCAACTTGGTTAAATTGATGTGAGTGTGTTGCATCGTCTTCTTTTCTATATGTTTTTCCTGGACAGATAACTCTTATTGGAGTTTTCTCTTCATTTGCCATCATAGTTCTTGCCTGAACTGCTGACGTTTGTGTTCTTAATAAATACTCAGATGTAATATAAAAGCTATCTTGCATATCCCTTGCTGGATGTCCCTTGGGAAGGTTTAGCCTTTCAAAACAATATTCATCTGTTTCAAGCTCTGGACCTGATACTACATCATATCCCATAGAAACAAATAAATCTTCCACTTCTTCAATTATTCTATTTAGTGGGTGCTCGCTTCCTCTCTTAACTTTCGTTGCAGGAAGTGTAACATCTATCTTTTCTTTTTCTAACCTATCTTGTAAATCTTTGTTATTAAACTCGGCTTCTTTTTCAGAAATCATCGTTTCAATCTCATCTCTAATTTTGTTTACAAGATTTCCTACAACAGGTCTTTCTTCTGCTGCTATATCTTTCATTCCTCTTAGTATCTCTGTAAGTTCTCCTTTTTTGCCTAGCACTTTAACTTTAAAGTCGTTTAATGCCTGACTATCTTTAATTTCAGCGATTTTTTCTTTTGACTTTTGGCTTATTTCCTCAAGCTTTTCCTTCATACTTATTCTCCTTTCTTTTTATGGACGGTTCCTCGATAACAATCTTTCACTTTATGTGCATAGTACAAAAAATTCGTCCAAAAATATTATCTCTAATATTTTATAGGACGAATGACTTCTATGTTCGTGGTACCACCTATTTTTATTAATTATACAATTAACCTCATTATAGCTATAACGTAATCAACCGTTCTTACCTACTTTGTTATAAATATTTTTTCAAATACTTATAATTTTCAAAAAGAAACCTCTAAAGTGAAATTTCTGTAATTAATATATGATTGGTTTTCAGCTAATAACCTCTCTCTCTTTAATATACTTTTAATTACATACTTTGCTTTTTCATCGGCTTTATTAATGTTCTTATAATATCATATTTTTACAGATTTATCAAGAGAAATTAGCTAATTTTTTCTTTATATTAACATATCAGTTATTAAAATTGAATATTTTTTCATTTAGTAATATAAACGTAATATTTTCTGCGATTTTAACCCCGTCCCCATTATTCACTTTACTTTTTTATTTTTATATAGTAGAATATTTTTTGTTGAAATTATTTTAAGGAGTTTATTATGTTTAAGAAGTATTTATTAATGTTTTTGGTATCTATGGTACCACTTATTGAATTAAGAGGTTCTATTCCTATTGGATTAGGAATGGGCTTAAATCCAGTATGGCTTTATATAATATGTATTATTGGAAATATGCTTCCTGTACCTTTTATATTCTTCTTTGCAAGAAAAGTGTTAGTATGGGGATCTGATAAAAAGTTTATTGGAAAGTTTTTTAAATTTTGTTTAGAAAAAGGCGAAAAAGGCGGTAAAAAGCTACAAGAAAAAGCAGGACGTGGTCTATATTGGGCATTATTCCTTTTTGTAGGAATTCCAGTTCCTGGTACAGGTGCTTGGACAGGTACCTTGGCTGCTAGCCTTTTAGATATGGATTTTAAGAAGAGTATTATTGCTGTTATGTCAGGCGTAATTTTAGCAGGTATTATTATGGGACTTGGAACAGCTGGTGTACTAGGCGCTGTAGGAGCAATGTTTAGCTAGTATTTGATAATATTTCCAATTTATGCTATAATATAAATAGTTCAATTTTTAAAATCCAATATAAAAGGAGATTCAACATGAAAGACCGGATATTAGGGATCTTAATCATGGTAGCCTCTGCAGTAGGAGGTGTTTACTTTGGCGTATGGAATTTTTTCATTAAAGCCATAATTGACATCATAAATGCAGTTGGTACACGCTTTATGGTACTCAAGATTTGCCTCGCACTTTTTAAGATATTGTTTGGATCATGGTTCACAATATCTGGCGCAATTTTTCTTTTTTGCTATGGCTTGGCCATTTTTAGAGACGACCACTCCGAACCATGATTGGTTCATATTGGTAAAAGAACTCTGTTCTCTCCTCACTCGAAAGGGTGGGGTCTTTTTATGTGAAAAAATTAGCCCATTTGTTTAGGCTAATTTTGTATAGTGTTTTCTTTATCTAAAGTATCTTCTTTATACAATTTAAAATCAATATTTCTACTTATTTTATCAGCATCAATTACTTCTATTTTTACTTCATCTCCAACTTTATATACTTTTTTACTATTTTCTCCAGTTAGAGTTTTTCTTTCATCATCATAAATAAAGTATTCATTACCCATATTTTCAAATCGTATTAATCCTTCTATTGTATTATCTAATTCAACAAACATTCCGAAAGGTGTAATGCTAGATACAACTCCATCATACACTTCTCCAATTTTGCTCTCCATATATTCTGCCTTTTTAATTTTTTCTGCATCACGTTCTACTTTTTGTGCAACTTTTTCTCTTTCTGAAGAGCTTTCAGCATATTTTACAGCTTCCATTTCATACTTTTTTCTTAGTTCATCATTTATATTATAATCATGTTTCAAATATGATGATATTACTCTATGAATAAATAAATCTGGATATCTTCTTATTGGTGATGTAAAATGACAATAGCATTTACTTGCAATACCAAAATGTCCCTTATTTTCGCTTTCGTATTTTGCTACCTTTAAAGTTCTTAATATTAAATTTGATACCACTTTCTCTTCCTGCTTTCCTTTTACCTCATCTAGCACTTGAGCAAAAGCTTTTGAATGAATACTATCTTCGTCATCCTTCTTTACTCCTCTTATTTTGTATCCTAAATTAAACAAAAATTTATTTAGTTCATTTACTTTATCAATATCAG
>CAYPES010000078.1:0-3347 GCA_964409925.1 uncultured Clostridium sp.
AAACAAGAAATCAACTTCTTTATGTTTTCACGATATCTTTCTGTTTTTATATAAATTTCTCACTTTCGTAAGAATAATAATAACTATTTTATTGTGCGAGTGGATTTAACAAATTTAGCACTAATCTCCAGATTCCAAATGCTCCAAATATAATAACACATCCTATTATGTATGGAACTAAAGACTTTTTCATTTCTGCTTTGTCTTCTAATGTACCTGTTACAAATTGTATGCCTATAATAACTCCCCATATCACTACTACCCCTACACCAATTGCAACCAGTACATTGTATAATGTACTTGATCCACTTTTAAGTGCTGAATCATTTATAGGGCTTTCCTGGCTTGTTCCATTGCTAAGAAAATCATCACCATCACTGATAATTCCCCCCATTGTACTTTTGTCTGCTAATTTTATCTCAGTTGCATATGTATTTTGCATAAAGGTACATATAAAAATAAATGTTAATATTATATTTATTATATTTTTTTTATACAATTTCATTCTCATACTACTCCTATTATTACAATTATACAACAATTTTCCACTTATTTCAACTATTTTCTGTTATTATAAACTTTGTGATGTTAGTCCACTAATTATTTTAGCTATTGTTCCCGTTGCTGCAATTAGAACAGCACCTACTAAAAATGGAAGCATTGCTTTTTTGTAGTCTGCTCTTTCTGCTACACTACCAGTCATATATTTTATTCCAAGCATAACAATTACAATAACAGAAAGTACTATTCCAATTGCTTGAATAATAGTTGCAATTATTCCTATCATATTTGTGAATTTTGTAGGAACGTCTTCCTCTTGAGGTTCATATTCGTTAGCAGTTGGTATTGCCGGCTGAGCATATACAAATGTAGTAGTCACTGTACATAATACAGTTATAAGAATTAATACTATACTAAATATTTCTACAATTTTTTTCATTTTTTACCCTTTTCCATCATATTTTATTTAATTATATAAAATAAAGATATGGAAGTCAACTACTTTTTTATCATTTTGTTACGAGATAATAGTTTTATGTTTTAAATTTAATTAAGTGCTTATTTTAGCTTATAATAACGATATCTTCAAATAATTTCAAACATAAAACTATTATCTTATAACTCTTTATTCCTATAATACTGAGCTATCAATTCGTCCAATTCTATACTTAGCTGATATATTATGCTATAATCCTCACCTTTTATTATGCTTTCATTAAGTTTTTCTCTTAAGCAACATATTCTTTCGTTCAACATATTTTTTCTCCTTTTCTATCATATATTTTCTTTATTACAAAATACCACATTAATTTGCTGTAGTCAAGTTATTTCAAGGAGTTTCGTGATTTTTTATATTACATTTTTTGTCTTATTTTTCTTCTATTCCTCTTTTTAAATCTTTTTTCTTTTTATAATTGTTCAATGTGTTATAATACGACAAATATTACATTAATTTATATTAAAATACAACAGAAATATTTATATTTTATAAAATAGGTTGAAATATCGTGTCGTCACATTAGATATTCACGCTCGATATGCACTGCAAAATTTTATAAAAAAATAAATATTTCTGCTAATAAAAAACATTAATTATAATTTCTGTTTAAAGACTGTTTTCGCGAGCTTTTATTACAGACATAACCATATTTTTTTCTACAAATAATTCATTCAAAATTTCTTTTATATAATTTACGTCAACTTCGTTAAATTTATCCATATATTCAAAGCTATTAATTCCTTTAATATAATCTGCCACAAACATTCTTCCTATATCAGCTACATTGTTATACTCTATAGCATAATCACCATATATTTTTTTCTTTATTCTTTCAAAGTCTTGTAAATTAATATCATTTGCTCTCATTTCATTTAATTTTTGTAATATTTTGTCATACACCATTTTAGGATTTTTTGATTGTCCCGCTATTAAAACATGAGAATATTCAGTTCCAAACTCATATTCAATATCAGGTTGTGATAGCAAGTATCCCTCATTATATAAGTTATTATACAATCCAGAACTTTTGCCTATTAGCATATTCAATATTATTTCTATTGCTATATGCCTTTTTACCGCTTCTTGATATTTATCTTTAAGTTGGTCTTTAAATCCAATCATAAATAAAGGCATATTCACTTCCATTTGTTTTTCTACATATTTTTTGTTTATCTCTTTCTTTTCTGTAGGATATATTCTACTTATCTCTTTTCTATCTTTGTTTTCTTTTAATCTTGATTGTATTTCTTTCAAGATATTTTCAGGAATAAAATCGCCTACAACGGCTAATACCATATTGCTAGGATGATAAAATGTATTATAGCATTTGTATAATATATCTGGAGTAATTTTTGATATTGTTTCTACAGTTCCTGCTGTATCTATCTTTATAGGATTATTTTCATATAAGCAATCCATAGTGTTGATGTATAATTGCCAACTTGGCTCATCATCATACATTCCAATTTCTTGTCCTATAATCCCCTTCTCTTTTTCAACATTTTGGTCTGTAAAGTATGGACTTTGTACGTAATCCATTAATTCATCTAGTCCTTCATAAAAATGGTCTGTACATTCAAATAGATACGCAGTATGATCATTTGTAGTATAAGCATTTGCGTCTATTCCTAAAGACATTAAAGTATATAAACTGTCGGTTCCGTCTTCTTGTTCAAACATTTTATGTTCTAGAAAATGTGCTACTCCATCAGGAATTATAACCTTTTCGCCAGTAGTAGAATCTATAAAAGTATTATCTATAGAGCCAAATTTTGTAGCCCATATAATGTACTTTTTCTGTACGTCTTTTTTAGGCACAATTATTACTTGTAACCCATTATCTAGCTTTTCCATATAACATTTTTCTCTAACCTTATTGTTTTGAATTTCTCTCATAAAAAAATTTCATCCCTTTCCTGCTTCACTCAAAGACATATATTAGTATAAAATTTAATTCTCTAAACTTAATTTTTACATTTTTAGTTACTATTCACAGCATAGGATTTTAAAATATAGCTGAAATAATTAATATTTTCATTTCTTTCGAAATCTTTATCAATTATTTCGGCAGATACAAATATAGCTATGAATTGTAACTATTTTTATTATTTACTCAAAAAATATATTGTATTTATCGTAATTTTATTGGCAATATTTACAATTTGTTCTTTAGTCACACTATCAATTTGGTTAATGTATGTTGGTATGTCTATTTTTTCTTGCTCCATTTCCTTTCCAAAATAGTATGATATGGTAGAATCTTGTTCATCTTGCATAGATTTAAAGCTTGCAATAATTAGTTGTTTAGCATCATTTATATCTTTTTCAGTAAATTTTCCATCTTGCA
>CAYPES010000078.1:3357-5153 GCA_964409925.1 uncultured Clostridium sp.
TTCCGCTTTTTATAATGATATTGTTCTTGTTTTTTATATATAGAGAGCCCGCGCTGTATGCCAAGCTTGCCTTTTCTCTTACATTTTGAAACAACTTAGAATTTGCTCCTCCACCAAGAATAGCGTTGTAAACAGATATAATTGGCTTTTCTTCTTTATTTGAATTAGTAACATCTAAGCCTATTATTAATTTTCCTTGAGATACATCCATTTTTTCTTTTACTATTTTTTCTTCGCATGCGTTTTTTATTTCATTTTGCATATATAAATTTGATACTTCTCGAGATTCTAAGTTTAATTTTTCAACATTGTCAATTACTATTTCTTCCACTTCTGAACTATCAGCAAAATCACCAGATGTAAATATATCTATTTTACATGTTTTAATTATATTTAAATATGTTTTGTATAAATCTTCATTCATAATTTTGTCTAGATCTTCTTCATATCCATAAGTATATAATCCATATGGCTCGTTTTTGTACATTTCTTCTATACATCTCGTATAAGCATATGTTCCTTTATTATCTTTTCTTGATCTAATTATCTGTCTTAAATTTTCCTTCTCACCATTAAAATATTTTTCATTAAATTTTCCATTCTCTACTAATGGGTTAAAAATTACGTCGAACAAAGTATTTAAGCTTTCTCTTAGTACTTTCTCTTTGTTATAAGTAAAGTTATCATTTAATGATTCTATATAAAACTTAAATACACTATCATCTCCTAATTTGTCTATTCCGCAATTAAATTCTGCACCATATAGTTCTTCTAATTTTATATTTATATCCTCTTGAGTTTTTAAATTGTTAGTTCCTCTTCTTAATATTGCTAATATTAAGGCGTTTTTTGTTATATTTTCTCTATTTAATTTTGTTGTTAAGTATATTGCCAACAGATTTGTTTTAAATTTGTTGGTATTAATTTTATGAAATTTTATTCCATCCTTTATTTGTGTTGTATTAAATGGCATCATACGTTCTCCTTTCAACATTATGCTAACAAGCTTTTTACTGTTTCATTTATCCTTTTGCCATCAGCTTTTGCTCCAATCACATTTTTAGCTTCTTTCATCACCGAGCCCATATCTTTCATAGAAGTTGCACCAACTGCTGTTATTATTTTTTTAACTTCTTCTATTAGTTCTTCATCAGTCAACTGCTGTGGCAAATATTCTTCTAGTGCTTTTATCTCTTCGTTTATCTTTTCTATTAGATCTCGTCTATTTGCTTGCTCATATTCTACTAAAGAGTCTTTTCTTGTCTTTACTTCTTTTGCTACTATATTTAGTATTTGCTCATCTGTAACTTCTATTCCATTATCTTTCTCTACTTGTAAAATTGATGTTCTCACCATTTGAACTGCATTCTTCTTATTTACATCTTTATTTTTCATAGCCTCTTTTAAATCTTGTAATAATTTTTCTTTTAACATTTTACCCAACTCCTTTATATTTTATTTACTTTTAAATACAAAAACGCTTTCAAAATATTTATTATATTTTGAAAACGCCTCTTTTCTTTTATTTATAATTAAAATTTTCTCTTTCTAGCTGCCTCTGATTTTTTCTTTCTCTTTACACTAGGTTTTTCATAATGTTCTCTTTTACGTACCTCTTGTAATACTCCATTTCTGGCACATTGTCTTTTAAATCTTTTTAAGGCATCTTCTATATTTCCATTATTTACTTTAACTTCTGACATTAATATTCCCCTCCTTCCGGTGCACTCTTTTGCATTCGTATGGGATTTCAAATATCTTAAACACATTAAGACATCAATCTTTACATGCTTATT
>CAYPES010000079.1:0-4316 GCA_964409925.1 uncultured Clostridium sp.
ACAGTAAATCATGGTCATTTTTACCTAAGAATAAAGTTAATGAAGCTTCATTAAAGCAAAAAGTTAACTACCCCAAAGAGATTGAGTTAGGAAACTGTTTTTCTTGTGGTGATGATGTTGTTGATTATGGATTTATTGAAGAGTTTATTACCAATTTAGAAAAAAATCTTGGGATAAATATAATGCAAATTGGATGGGATAGATTCAATGCTTTATCTTCTATGGCTAAAGTATCAAGAGAAGGGTATGAATGTGTGGAAGTTATTCAGCACTCGAAGCACTTACATCCAGCAGTAAAACTATTACAAGAAAGTATATTAAATGGTAGATTCAAGTTTGAAGAAAATGATTTGTATCTAGGTCAATTCTTTAATGTGAAGGTTACTTGGGATGATGCTTGTAATATGTGGATAAAGAAAAAATTAGCAACTGGTAAAATTGATAATATTGTTGCTACTATAAATGCACTATACCTAATGAATATTGCATTAGTTGATAGTATAGATGATTTTGTAATTCAAACAATTTAATTTAAGAAAGGAGGAACTATTTTTTATTATGGGAATTTTCAATTTTAGTTTTAATAAAAGAGAAGCTTCAAATAGTGACTTGGTAATTGATAAAACTGAGAAAGAATTAAGAGATGTACTTCTTGGTAATAGTGTAAAACCTGAGATAGTAGTTACTAGGGATAATGTAATGCAAATACCTACATTAGCTTCAGGAGTTAATATGATTTCAAAGTTAATAGCTTCGTTGCCAATTAAAATGTATGAAATAGTTGATGGAGAAGTAAATGAAATTACCGATGATAATAGATTAAAACTATTAAATCTTCAAGCAGAGAAAACTATGTCAGCTTATCATATGAAGGAATCACTTATAAAAGATTACTTATTAGATGGTAATGGATTTGTCTATATAAAAAAGAAAACCAATAGAAATATAATTGAATCTTTACACTATGTAGATAGAAGTCAAATTAGCTTCTTATCTAATTTCAATCCTATAGAAAAGGATATAAAGATAACAGTTGGAACTTGTGGAACTTATGAAGTTTATGACTTTATAAATCTTTGTCAGAACTCAAAGGATGGAGTTCAAGGAAAAGGATTAATAGCCAATAACTCAGAGTTATTATCTACAATGCTAACTAGTATGAAAAGAGAAAAATCTATTAGTTATTCAGGTGGAGTAAATCGTGGAGTTCTTAAATCCCCAAAGCCATTAAGTGAAGAATCCATGAGAGCCTTAAAGAATGCTTGGGAAGAGCTTTATAGTGATAATAATAATGCAATGATTTTAGCTAATGGAATGGATTTTGTTACTGTATCTCAAAGTTCTAAAGATATGGAACTTTACAACAATAAAAGAGCAAATAGTGAGCTTATTACAGAGATATTAAATATCCCAAAATCTATAATGGATGGTACTGGTTCAGATGAAGTATTTAATAACTTTGTTAAGACAACTATCAATCCAATTCTATCTCAATTAGAAATTGCATTAGAAAATAGTTTGTTATTCGAATCTGAGAAAGGAAGAATTTTCTTTGATATAGATACAGATGAACTATTGAAATCTGACCTAGAGAAGAGAATGAAATCATATGAGATAGCTTTAAAAAACTCTATTCTTACAATAGATGAAGTGAGAAAGAAAGAGAAACTTAAAAAGATGCCTAATATTGGTGGGTTAGTGAAATTATCATTAGCAGATGTTTTATATAATCCTGAAACTAATAAAGCATTCAATACAAATAGTTCTACTATGACGAGCTTAGATGGAGCTGAAGAAAATCCTAGTAAAGATATTCCTACTAGAGAAGGAGGACAAGCTATTGAAAATTGAGATTAGAGAAAATGGCTTAAATCTAGAAGGTTACATTAATGTAAGTGAAAGACCTTCGAAACCTTTAAGAGATTCAGAAGGGCAATTTATTGAAGTTGTTAGAGAAGGTGTCATGGGTAGAGCCATCCAAAGAAGAAACATAAAGCTATTATTCAACCATGATTGGAATAGAGAGCTTGGAGATACCAACTCTAATCTACAACTTCAAGAAGATTCTATTGGATTAAGATTTAGAGCCTTCATAACTGATTCTGAGGTTATAGAAAAGGCTAAAAAAGGCTTACTTAAAGGATGTAGTTTTGGCTTTAGAGCTTTAAAACAAAGCAAAGAAAATATCAATGGTATATGCAAAAGGTATCTAGAAGATATTGAGCTATTTGAAGTTTCAATTTTAGATAGAGAACCAGCTTATAGTGGTTGCTTAGCTGAAATTAGAAGCTTAGAAAATGAAGATTTAGAGGTAAGAGAAATACCTTTAGAAATTCAAGAAACTACTGAAGAAGAAATAGTTGAAGAAAATGTAGAAGAAGCTGAAGTAGCAGAAGATACAGAAGTAACAACTGAAGATGAAGTAGAAGAGAAGATTGAAGCTCAAGAAGAAATTGTTGAGCAAAACTTAGATTTGATTGAAAACTATAGCCTATGGCTATGGGTACAAAAAAATAAGAAGTAGAAAGTATCTAGTTTGATAAAGAGCTAGGTACTTTTTTTATACCCAATTTTACGAAGGAGGAAGCTTTTTTTATGAAGCATTTAATTGAAAAAAGAAACTCAGCTTTAGCAAGAATTGAAGAAATCTTAGCTTTAGTTGAAGAAGAAAAAAGACCTTTAACTGAAGAAGAAAAAGCAGAGCTAGAAGCTTTAAAAGCAGAAGTTGAGGAAATCAATTCACAAGAAAAAATGGTTGAAGAAGCTAGAAGCTTAGAACCAGTAAAAGAAACCAAAGAAGAAATAAATAAAAGTGAGGTAACAGAAGTTATGGAAAAGAGAGAATTACAATTACAAGAAGAAAGAGCATTTGAAAATGCAATCAGAAATGGAGAAATAAGAAACTTACAAGCTGGAGATAATGGTTCATTAATCCCTGAAACAGTATCAGAAAGAATAGTAGCAAAAGTAAAAGAAATATCTCCATTATTAGCTGAATGTCAAATGGTAAATGTTAAAGGTAACTACAGAGTTATTAAGGAAGCATCTGCTACAGAAGCTAACTATGTAGAAGAAGGTTCTGCATTCACTGGAACTGATTCAACTTTTGAAGCAGTAGTATTAAAGAGTTATGTAATAGGAGCTTTAGTAAAAGTATCTAACTCATTAATAAACAATACTGAATTAGATATAATCGGATATGTTGTAGATAGACTTGCAAGAGCTATTGCTGAAAAGTTAGAGAAAGAAATATTAGTAGGAACAGTTGGTAAAATAACTGGTATCAGCACTACTAAGAACATTGTAAATTGTGCTGGTGGAGAGTTAGCTATTGATGACCTTATAGATTTACAAAATGCAGTATTAGCTAGACCTGAAGATACTATGTTTATAGTTTCAAGAGAAACTTTTGGTAAAATCAGAAAGATGAAAGATACAACTGGACAACCATACTTATGTGCAGATGCTTCAAGAGGATTTGCTAATACATTATTTGGAGCAAGAGTTGTAGTTTCAGATATGTTAACTGGTGATGCTCTAGCATACCTAGTAGACCCAAAAGCAGTAGTAGTTAAGTTTGCTAAAGAAGTAGAAGTAAGAGTATTAAATGAAAAGTATGCAGATGTATATGCTACTGGTGTTGTAGGGTATGTAGAAGCAGATGCTACTATAGAAAATGACCAAAAGTGTGCAGTATTAAAGCCACAAGGAAGAATGAGAAATAAATAGTATTGAAATATTAGAAGGGAGCTTAAGTGCTTCCTTCTTTATATTAAAAAGGAGGTAGATTTGAATTATGAATGAAGGTATTAATAAGCTTTTTCAAAGAGATAATTCAACACCTACTATTGAAAAGTTTGAGGTAGACTTGAACGAACTCAAAGAATTTTTAAATATCTATGATGATTCTGATGATATTCTAATAAAATCCCTTGTCAATGCTGGAAAGCAGTATATAAAAGATTATACTGGATTAACTGAAGAAGAAATGATTGAAAAGAAAGAAAGTCTAAAGATTGCTTTATTCTTAATAGTAAGTGATTTATATGACAATAGAGGACAACAATCACTACAAAATAAGAGAAATACCATGCTTACAAGTATATTAGATATGTATTGTAAGAACTATCTTCATTAGGAGGTACTCGATATGTTTTCAATGAGTGCTGGAGAGTTCAGGCATAAGATAACAATTTTAAGACCTACTATTGGTAAAGATGAAGATAATATACCAGTAGAAAAGTTAGAAGAGTTATTTACAACTAAGGCTAAGATTACTAATGTAAGGGGTAGTGAGCTTAGAGTTGGTGATGGTA
>CAYPES010000079.1:4326-5141 GCA_964409925.1 uncultured Clostridium sp.
TCTATAAGCAAGAAAAGAGAGTTCATTTTAGAGTAGTAAGAAGTAAGCCTATAAAGCAAAATGATGTTGTATTGTTCAATGGTCAAAAGTTTAATATCACTTATGTAAACAATGTTGAAGAAATGAATAGATACTATGAAATCAAAATGGAGCTTGTTGAATAATGAGTTTAGAATTTGATGGATGGGAAGATATTCAAAAGACAATAGATTCATTAGGTGATGTAGGAAAGAGAATTAATACTACTGCATTTAAGAACTCACTTAAAGAAGGATTGAAGATAGTGCAAGATAAAGCACCTAAGGCAAAAGATGGCTCTACTAATGGAGCTGAAAAGCTTAGAGTTGGTAAGATTAAGAGATATAAATCAGGCTCTATATGGGGTGGAGTTGGTATTGATAAGACCAACTGGGAAGCTACAAAACATTTATATTTTCATCATTATGGTTATGAACATTATAAAAGTGGTAAAAGAGTTACACCTCATACTGGCTGGATGGATGAAGCAACACAAGCTTCAGAAGCAGTTGTGTTAGGTAGTTTAGAAAAGAATGTTCTAGCAGAATTAGATAAGATATTGAAGTAAGGTGATACTTATGGAAGAAAAACTAATAAGAGCTTTAGAAGCTACTGGATTATCAGTGTATGCAATAGAAAGACCTGAAACAATAAAGAATTGTATAGTTTATAAGTATTCAGAAACGAATAAATCACACTCAGATGATGAAGCAGATATAGAAAAATATACAATCTATATAAACTTATATTGTGAATCAGGATTAAGTAAAAATAAAAATTTAATAAAACAATCAATG
>CAYPES010000080.1:0-5062 GCA_964409925.1 uncultured Clostridium sp.
TTTTGCGAATATTCACTTATTGTTGGTACTCCACCAGTGGCTAAATCTGATGATCCAAATCCAGGTCCACCTTTTATACAATAAATAGTCTTATTTAAATCTGCTGTTTTATCAGTTTCACTATCATATTCCGCAATTTTCCACACTTTGTACCCAGTCTGTTTATATCCATATCCTGAGCTACGAAGTGATACTATTCCTAAATACATTGGCCCAGCACTTGCGGCGCTTACGCCACTAAGGCTTCCAAGTGCTAATATTGATACAATCGTAATAAAAATACTTGATATTACTTTTTTCAATTTTTTCATTCTTCTCCATCCTTCTATTTACTATAGTTATTTTTAACATAAAAACAAACAGAAAATAAGTCAATAACAAATTTTCCTACATTTTTATTATATTACATTTTCATTATAAAATCAATAAATTACGTTAATAAATTTCAACTTTCTACTCATTTTGTTACAATTCACAGTGTACGTTTTTTTGATATAGCAGAAATAATTTTTATTTTATAAAATGAGCCGAAATATCGTGTCGTCACATGAGATACGTGCACTCGATATGAGCGCCAAATTTTATAAAATATAAATTATTTCTGCATTTAATTTAACAAAAGCTGTGAATTGTAACGGAATTATTACTATTTTATTGCTTTTTATTGATTTTTCTAGTTCATTAATATAAAATACTTTTATCAAAAGAAAAGTTGGTGAAATTATGAATTATAAGAAACAAAAAGAAGTAAAAATAGATAACAAAAGTACACATCTAAAATGGTTTGCTATAATATTCTTAATATTAATTTTATTATTAGTATTTAGAATTTTTTGGTTACAGTTTATTGATGGAGATTCCTTAAAAGAAAGAGCATACAAACAAATTACTGCAAATAGAGTTTTAAGTCCTAAAAGAGGTACTATTTACGATTCTACTGGAAAAGCTTTAGCTGTAAGCTCTGAGGTCGATACTATAAGTATTAATCCCTCTCTCATTGCTGTAAAAAACAAACCTGAAGAAACTAATGCTTTAAAGGAGAAGGTTGCAAGAGCTCTAGCAGACATTTTCGAACTAGACTATAATGAAGTATTAGTAAAAGTAACTAGCACAAATTCCGTAGAGACAATAGCAAAAAAAGTCGATTCCGATAAAGTTGCTGAGTTAAAGCAATGGATGAAGGATAACGATTGCTATGCTGGTATAAACATAGATGAAGATACCAAAAGATCATATCCATATAATAGTTTAGCCTCAAACTTAATAGGCTTCTGTGGAATTGATAATAATGGTTTAGCAGGTATTGAATATTATTGGGACGATACCTTAACAGGTACTCCTGGAAAAGTAACAACTTCTATAGATGCTACACAAGAGTCCATTCCAGATAACGACGAAAAATATATCGCGCCTGAGAATGGAAGTAATATAACTTTATCTATTGATGCCAATATTCAATCAATAGTTGAAAAATATTTAAAACAAGCAGTTGAAGAAAATGATTGTAAAAATGGTGGTTCTATGATACTTATGGATCCATCAACAGGTGATATTTTTGCAATGGCAACTTATCCTGATTACAATTTAAATACACCTTTTGAGCCAAACGAAACTTTATCAAAAGCTTGGGATAGCCTAACTAGTGAGGAAAAGACAAATAGTTTGTATAAAATGTACAGCAATAAAGTAGTTAATGAAACTTATGAACCCGGATCTGTTTTTAAAACAATTATGGCCTCTATTGGGCTTGAAGAGAATGTTGTGGAGACAGATACAGCAGGAGATTTTTACTGTGGTGGTTATGAATATGTCGGTGATAGAAATATCCACTGTACCAATGCATCAGGTCATGGCAGTCAGACATTAAGAAATGCATTAGAAAACTCTTGTAACCCAGCTTTAATCCAATTAGGTCAGCGTATAGGAGCTACAACATTATATAAATATTTTAAAGCTTTTGGCCTATTTGATAAAACTGGAATTGCCACAGCAGGTGAATCATCAAGCCAGTTCCATTCACTTGATAGTGTCGGTCCTACAGAGCTTGCTACAATGTCATTTGGTCAAAGATTTACAATTACACCTTTGCAAATGATAACGGCCGTTTCAGCTATAGCAAATGACGGTGTATTGGTAAAGCCAAGAATTGTTACAAAAATAGAAAATCCAGATACTAGTGCAATAACAAATATTGAAGTTGAGGAAGTAAGGCAAGTTATATCTTCTGAAACAGCAGCTAAAGTTCGTGATATAATGCAATCTGTTGTAATAGATGGTGGTGGACAATCTGGAGCTGTTAAAGGATATTCAATTGGTGGAAAAACAGGAACTTCAGAACCAGATCCAAATCATCCTGAAAATGGTTATGTAGCTTCTTTCTTAGCAATAGCACCAGTTGAAAATACAAAAGTAGTTGCATTATTATCATTATATGGTCCGCAAGGTCAAAGTCATTATGGTGGTACAATTTCAGCTCCTGTTGTATCTCAAGTGTTAAGTGAAGTTCTACCCTATTTAGGTATTCCTTCTAATGATTTGTCTCAATCAGCAAAAGATACTTCATTAATAACCATTCCTGATTTAAAAAATAAAACTGTTGCGGAAGTAAAGCAAACACTAAAAAACTTAGGATTAAATTATCTAACCTCTGCTGATAGTGATGAAATAGTTACAAGCCAAACTCCAAAAGCTGGCGTTTCTATACTTAAAAATGGAATTGTAAAATTATACACTGAGCAGGATAATTCATCTGTTTCTGTAACTGTACCTGACCTAAAAGGTAAAAGTTTAAGTAGTGCAACGGCTAGTTTAAAAGCTAGAAATTTAAATATTCAGGCCACTGGTTCTGGTATTGTAGTTTCTCAAGACCCAGCAGTTGGTTCTTCTGCCGAAGAAGGTAGCGTGATTAAAGTAACACTTCAGGAAGTAACAAGTGATTTGCATTAAAAACTAAAAATTGTATAGCTTTGTGGGCTATACAATTTCTTGTTTCATATGTATTAACTTTGTAAATCTAAGATTTTATTAACCTCTGAAACCTCTAAATTTACAACTTTTGCAATTTGTTCAACTGTCATGCTAATTTCGTATAATTTTTTTACAATCTCTTCTTTAGTTTCTTTTGTTGCTTGTTTAATTCCTTCTTCTCTTCCTTCTTCTCTTCCATATCTTTTTGCATCTTCTTTTGCTTGATTTATGTCCATTCTTAGTAATTCTTCTTTTAACGCTATTCTTCTTAGCACTTCATCTCTACTTAGCTGATTTAATTCTTCTTTTGCCTCTCTTATGTCTTCATTTTTTTCCATGATTTTGGTTACCTCCTCTTTGTTAGGATTATCCAAAAACATCATCCACTGTAATACTGCATCCTGTGGACTTTTTGTATATTCTTTTATTGCTTTTGGTACTTCTATTATATGAAACTCTAAGTATGAAGTCAATACAATTGTTGAATTTTCTTCTTCCCTTATTTGCCATTTCGTATGTGCTTTTTGGATTTCTTTTAAGTTTGGCATTTCTGAATCTAATATAATTATACTTATTGTCTTTTTTAGTTTAGTATATTCTTCTCCAACCTTTAAATTTGCAGTATAAATTTTAGCCCAATAATATAAGAATCTCTCCATCATTTTTTCATGCGGAACTAATTGCATTTCAATATTACACTCCACATTTTCGTTAATTACTGCTCTTAAATCTAGCATCCCATTTTTGTCTCGTGCATTGTCGTTGTACAAATCTTTACTCTTATCTACATCTAGCTTCTCTATCTTTATCTTTAGTATATCTTCCAAAAATGCTTTTGTTATGCTTTCTTTTCCTCGTGTAAATAATGCTTTAAATACTATATCATTCTTTGGTGGTAAAAGCTCTTGATTCTCTAGTATCGCATCTTTCGTTTGATTTTTGTTTTCTGACATAAACAGTCCTCCTGAAAAAATATTTTATAGTCTAAAAAAACTTTATTATTGGATTTTCTTTTAGATAACAATTAAAAATAAAATTTAATGAATTAAATTATTTTGATAATAAACCTTATTAGAATATAATAACTTAATTATACCTTTTTTTATTGATTTTTCAAGAAAAATTGTATGTTAAAGTTTTACAAAATATTACAAAAAATTCTAAAATTTTTGAAATTTCTCTCAAATTCTAGAATTTATATCTTGTATTAAAATTTTATTGTATTTTTCTTTTCTGTGCATAGTAGCAGAAGAAGGCCGATACTTGGTCTGGTAATATTTTTGAAAATGCTCTTCCTAGCCATATAAAGAAATTTGGAAATATTAAAGTTCTTCCTTTCATCATTTTCTTTACTGCGTATCTAGCCACTTGCTTGCTATCCGCTTCTGCTATGTTAAATTTCACATCTGCAACTTTATTAAAGTTCGTTTTCACTGGTCCTGGACATAGTGCGCTAATTTTTACTTTAGATTTCTGTCTAAGCAATTCATGTCTTATACTTTGTGTTAATCTTACTACATAAGCTTTTGTTGAATAGTATGTTGCCATTAGTGGTCCAGGCATAAAGCCTGCTATTGAGGCTACATTTAATATATGCCCCTTATCTGCTTCTACCATGTCCTTTAAGAATAATTTTGTTAATATATGAAGAGCAACAATATTAGTATCTATCATTCCCAACTCTTTTTCTAGGTTTGTATCTATAAATTTACCACATGTTCCAAAGCCTGCATCATTAACTAATATGTCTATTATTCCGTATTTTTCCTTTACATCTTCATAAAGTTTTCTACATCCATCTCTATCTATTAAGTCCATGGCTCTAACATCAACTTTTATTTGATATATTTTCTCTAATTCATTTTTCAATTCTTTTAATGAGTCTTCATTTCTCGCTACTGCAATTATATTGTGTTTTCTTTTTGCAAGTTCTCTTGCAATATCTCTTCCTATTCCAGAAGAAGCCCCTGTAACTAAAGCTATCATACTATTTTCTCCCATTTTTTATATTTTTCTAACTAAAAGTAAATAATTTTATATTATAGCCGAAATAATTAATATTTTTATAAAATGAGCCGAAATATCGTGTCGTCAC
>CAYPES010000081.1:0-5041 GCA_964409925.1 uncultured Clostridium sp.
TTCCCGATCATTAATTTTAATCTATTACAGAACTCAACGTTAGCTTCAACTTCAACATTGTTATTCTCGAATAATTTTTTGTAGAATGCAA
This sequence comes from uncultured Clostridium sp., assembly GCA_964409925.1. Classification (GTDB taxonomy): domain Bacteria; phylum Bacillota; class Clostridia; order TANB77; family CAG-508; genus CAG-245. The sequence goes on from CAYPES010000081.1 coordinate 92, forward strand.
ATATTGAAAATTGCATGTATGGTAATAACCATAGATAGCCAATTCCTAAAGTAAGTGCTGCAAGTATTGCCCATCCGATAAATGAAAATTGTAAGCAGAATAATTTACCACGATTTCCTGTCATTATTTTTTTGCTCTCTTCAACAGCTTGTTTTGCAGTTAATTCTGGTTTGTCTGCAGCTATAATATATGCTAGTAAATAGTAATACTGTAGCATTATTGCCCAAACAATTGAAATGATGTAAAGTATAAAGCCTATAACTACAAAAATAAATATGCCAACTGAAGAAGAATTAGAAAGTAGTGCAGATGCAGTACCTGCAATTAAGCCAAGGCTCATTAAAAATATTGATACAACTATTAAAATAATTGGAATAATCATTTTTAATAGTATACGTAAAGCTATTTTCCAAGACTTTGCAAAGTTATTAAATCCTAGCATGAAGAAGTCAAAAGCCTTAACATCTTCTGAATTGAAAACTTTAAATAAGGAAATAACTAATCCAAAAGCTAAAGGAACTTCAATAACTGCAACAGCTATCGACCAAATAGATTGAATAACACTTCCCTCTTTAAATAATCCTTCAATAAATCCTAATACGAAAAACAAAGCCATGTATGCAAGTGTTATTATCGCAACTTTACCCCATTTTCCTTCTAATTTTTTACGAGCTTCTGCTCTAAAATCAGATGAATTCATCAAAATTTCCCCCTTTCTTTTTTACTATTTTTATGATATATTAAATCAAATTATAAGTCAATAGATGTAAAATAAAAACGACAAAAATCTACATTATATGCAAAATAAACATCGGAATATGTAGAAGTCATACAAAAAAGCTGTAACGTTATAGGATTTTGTATAGGTCTGTAAAATGAAGATAAACAATACTTTGATTTATAAATACAATCCTTAGGAAAATCTAGAAAAATTAGCAAAAAGAAAGTGAGGAAATATGAGTAAAATAGTAAACATAATTTCAGAAGAACTAAAAATAAAGTCAAGCCAAGTGGAGAGCACGATTAAATTAATAGACGATGGAAATACGATTCCTTTTATCGCAAGATATAGAAAAGAAGCCACTGGAGGACTTTCTGACGAAATATTGAGAGATTTAGGAGAACGTTTAACATATCTAAGAAATCTGGAAGAAAGAAAGCAAGAAGTCATAAAATCCATAGATTCACAGGGGAAGCTAACTGAGGAAATTGTGAAAAATTTAGAAGATAGTAAAACTTTAGCAGAGGTCGAAGATATTTATAGACCATACAAACAGAAAAAGAGAACTAGGGCAACAATAGCTAAAGAAAAAGGGCTAGAAGAATTGGCTAATATAATATTTAAACAAGAGGAAAAGCAAGATATCAATTTAATTGCAGAAGAATTTATAAATGAAGAAAAGGGAGTAGAGAATAGGCAAGAAGCAATTATTGGTGCTTTGGATATAATTGCAGAAAATATATCTGATAATCCTAAATATAGAAAGCAAATTAAACAAATATGCTATAGAGAGGGAATTATAAGTACTAAGGCGTCAAACCCGGAAGAAAAGTCTATCTATCAGATGTATTATGATTTTTCCGAAAAGGTAAATAAAATTCCTAGTCATAGAATATTAGCTATAAATAGAGGAGAAAAAGAGGAATACATAAAGGTAAAAATAGAAAAACCAGTAGACATAATCTTAAACTATATAAATAAAGACATAGTTAAAGATGAAAAAAGCCAATATGCACAGCTATTAGAAGACTGCGCAGAAGATAGTTTTTCTAGACTGATAGAACCATCCATAGAAAGAGAAATAAGAGCAGATTTAACACAAAAGGCGGAAGAACAGGCTATTAAAGTATTTGGAAAAAATGCAAAGCAACTATTGTTGGCAAGCCCAATTAAAGGCAAGACGGTAATTGGATTTGATCCAGCATATAGAACTGGTTGCAAAATTGCAGTAATAGATGAAACCGGAAAGGTTTTAGATACGACTACAATATATCCAACAGAGCCACAGAATGATGTTGAAGGAGCAAAGAAGGAATTAACAAGACTAATATTAAAAGATAATGTAGACATGTTTGCAATAGGAAATGGTACGGCTTCAAGGGAATCTGAACAATTTGTAGCTGAAATGATACAAGAAATTAAGGAGAAGTACAATAAAGATTTAGTATACATAATTGTTTCTGAAGCTGGAGCTTCAGTGTATTCTGCAAGTAAACTAGCAATCAAAGAATTTCCAGATTTAACCGTCGAAAAAAGAAGTGCTATCTCTATTGGTAGACGTATTCAAGATCCATTATCAGAATTAGTAAAAATCGATCCTAAATCCATTGGAGTTGGAGAATATCAACATGATGTAAACCAGAAGAACCTTGAAGAGAGTTTAACTGGAGTTGTGGAAGATGCGGTAAATAGTGTAGGAGTTGACATAAATACAGCAACACCATCACTTTTATCATATGTTTCGGGAATTAATAATACAATAGCTAAGAATATTGTTAAGTATAGAGAAGAGAACGGAAAGATAGAAGAGAGAAAAGAACTTCTTAAGGTACCTAAATTAGGGAAAGTCGCATATCAGCAATGTGCCGGATTTATAAGGGTGCCAGGAGGGAAAAATCCATTAGAAATAACAGGAGTGCACCCAGAAAGCTACGAAACTGCAGAGAAATTGTTAAGATCTATCGGGTATAAGGTTCAAGACCTAAGGGAAGACTTAAAAGAAATTAAGACAAAATTAGCAGAGATTAATAATGAAAAACAAATAAAGAAAATGGCAGAAGAATTAAAAGTAGGAGAACCTACCCTTAAAGATATAATAAATGAAATGATGAAACCTGGAAGAGACCCAAGAGAAGATATGCCAAAGCCAATATTAAGATCAGATGTATTAAGGTTTGAAGATATAAGAGAAGGAATGATACTAACTGGAACAATTAGAAATGTTACAGACTTCGGAGCATTTGTAGATGTAGGGGTAAAACACGACGGACTTGTGCACATTTCAGAAATGAGTACAAGTTACATAAAGTCGCCTTATGAAGTCGTCTCCGTTGGAGATATAGTTAAGGTTAAGGTCATAAAAGTTGACCAAGATAACAAGAAAGTTAGTTTGTCCATGAATGTCTAGTAACATAACTTGACATAAAGTGAAATTGCTGATATAATATAATTGCAAATAATAGAAAAATTGGAGGCAAAAAAACTATGGATTCTTTGTACGACGCATGTAATTTTGCAGGCGAACCTTTTGACACTAAACTCAGCCGGAGAAAAAACAACTCCGATGTGGAAAAGATCATCAAACGACTGCGGAAAAACGGAATTATCGTGAATGAGGAGAAGTTCGCGAAAGAACTCATGGAAAGCTATGTATCAAATCCAAGAGTAGCGAGCGAATACATGCCAAGCAGTGATTTGTTCTATATGGGCAGTCTGACTGTAGACAGCATTGCAGAGGCAGCTAAAAAGTGGAGGGAATATCTTCAAGATCCTGAAGACTTTGAAAGTTTGTTACGAACCGAAATAGTTTCAATGCTATGTTGTCACGCATCGGTGTTTTCCGTTTACTTCTGCGAGAAGAATGGATTCAAAATGGTAGAAGCAAGACCGTCTTCTTCTTATGCGATTATTATTGATCGCGAGGGGAATGTAAAAGAGGTGAACTAAGTCTAACTCCAAAACGAAAAAAGCTCCTGACTGGGGCTTTTTTCGTTTATATAGTTGGATATTTATCTTGTATTTCCTTAACTTCAGAATAATCATTATTTAATATGTCTAAAAACAAATTTGCTATCTGTGGATCGAATTGTGCTCCAGAACATTTTTCTATTTCAGTTCTTACGATATCTAAAGGTAAAGCATCTCTATATGACCTTTTCGATGTCATTGCGTCAAAAGTATCTGCAACAGCAGCAATTCTAGCTATATAAGGAATAGCTTCTCCTGATAATTGGCTAGGATATCCTCTTCCATCAAATCTTTCATGATGATGTTTTACCATAGGAATAACGTCTTTAAATATATTGGCATCTCCTAACATATGGACACCAATCATTGGATGATTTTTTATTTGAGAATATTCATCATCACTTAATTTAGACTCTTTTAATAAGATACTGTCAGGGATTCCTATTTTTCCAATATCATGGAAGAGCCCGCCTATTTTTAGTATATGTAAGGTATTATCATCCAATCCTAATTTTTTACCAATTAATACTGAATACTCAGAAACTCTATCAGAATGTCCTCTAGTGTAGGGATCTTTTGCTTCAACTGTTTGGCGAAGAATTCCAATTGTATCTAAATAAGCTTTTTCAAGTTCTTCATTTTTATCATGTAGCTCTTCATTTATTTCTTTAATGGTATTCATCTGTTCTATAGATTTTATACCAGATTCAATTAATAACAATAATTGATCGAACTTATCACTTTTTTCACAATAGCCTTGTATTTCAAGCCTTTTTATTGTTTCAAGAGGTGGAGCTAGATCTTTATGTCCTGTTAACAAAAGGATATATAATTCTTTGTTAAACTTACGAATTTCCTCTACAACTTCATCTCCATGAATAGGATCCATCATAAAGTCAAGAATCATCATGTCAAAATGTTCTGACTTAACACGCTCGATAGCCTCTAATGGGTTTGTAAGCCCAGTAAAATCATAGCCAGAACGTTTTAAAAAGATAGATAAAGAATCAACGATACCTTGTTCATCATCAACAACAATTATTTTGTACCCGTTTGATTCATGACTAACCATATTTTTTCTCATAATCAAAACCTCAAAACAAATTTACTTTATGCCATTATAATAATAAAAGTCGAGAATTGCAATAATAAAGTGAGAAAATATTTTGCAAAAAACAAATATTTTCCCACTTTTTAACTTATTGGTATAGCAATGGCTTCAATATTAACTTTTGCGTAAAGGAATAATTATATTAAATGTA
>CAYPES010000082.1:0-5032 GCA_964409925.1 uncultured Clostridium sp.
TATCTCTATTTTATAAAATATTGTTTCATTATATTTTGTATCTATTATATTAATATTATTTTTTGCACAATAATATTTAAATTTTTCGTTATCAGAATAGTCAATTTCTATAAGTACTTCTAGTCCTTTTTCCTGTTTTATAATTGTACCATTTTCTACCGTGGCACTTGCCGTAGCTGAATATACCCTTGTTAGTCCTCCTGTGCCCAAAAGTATTCCACCAAAATACCTTGTTACCACTATAAGTATGTTATTTAAATTATTTTTCTTTATAACATTTAAAATCGGAGTACCTGCCGTACCAGATGGCTCTCCATCATCGCTACATTTCTCTACTATGCTATCATTGCTATCTACAAAGCTAAATGCAAAACAATTGTGTTTTGCATCATAGTATTTTTTCTTTAGTTCATTTATTTTGTTTTCTGCTTCTTCTTTATTATTTATGTGGTACGCATTTGCAATAAATTTTGACCTTTTTTCAATAATTTCAGCTGTTGAACTTCCTTCTAAGGTATAAAATTCAATATTTCCCATCTTTTTTTAAATCCTTTCCTTATTCATCGTTACTAAATAGCTGTTTTACATTTAATATTTAACTCTTATTATGCTACAAGATAATGATTTTAGACTTTTAATTCATTAGAAATTATAGTATAGAGCTTGCAAAGTATATTTTTAGAAAATGAGACAAAAATCCGTTTTCGAGGAGCTTGTTTCCGACCGAGGATTTTACTTGTTGAATTTTATAAAAATATACTTTGTAAGCTCTAACACAATACTAATAGTAATTTATCAAGCATTTAGCCCTGCTGTATATCCAGTAGAATATGCAATTTGCAAGTTAAATCCTCCAGTATATGCATCAACGTCTATTATTTCTCCTGCAAAAAATAGTCCTTCTACTATTTTAGATTCCATAGTTTTAGGGTTTATTTCTTTAATGTTTATTCCTCCAGAAGTCACTATTCCCTCATCAATTGGTCTAAAGCCCGATATGTTTATCGTGAAGTCCTTTAATAATTTAATCAGACTAATTCTTTCTTCTCTAGTTATCTCATTTACTTTTTTATTAGATTCTATCTCTGATAACATTATAATTGGATTTATTAATCTTTGAGGCAATAAATTATTTAGGCTATTTTTATATTCCTTATTTTTCTCTTCCTTAAAATCTCTTTGTACTCTTGCATCTAATTTTTCTAGTGATAGTGCTGGTTTTAAATCTATTATTAGCTTTATTTTATTTTCCTTCATTAGGTTGTCTACATCTTTGTACCTTAATAAATGGGCAGATGCACTTAGTATTATTGGTCCAGAAACGCCAAAATGAGTAAATAGCATTTCTCCAAAGTCTTCATATATGTTTTTATTTTTATTTATATCTACTAACTTTATTGCTACATTTTTCAAACTTAGTCCTTGCAAGTCTTTGCATATTTGTAGTGATGCTCCATTTGTTGTAAGTGGTACTAAAGAAGGTTTTATAGGAATTATTGTATGACCTAGCTTTTTAGCTATCTCATATCCATCTCCTGTTGAGCCTGTTTCTGGATATGTTTTTCCTCCTGTCGCAAGTATTATTTTATCAACTTCTATTGTTTTTAACTGACTATTTTCATCAATATAAGATACAGACTCCGCTTTATTTTTTACTATTTCTATTCCTGTTACTCTGGCATTAAGCTTTATTTTAACATGTTGTTTGTTAAGCTCTTTTTCAAAAGCGTTTAATACATCAAGAGATTTGTCTGAGGCTGGAAAAATTCTGTTTCCTCTTTCTTCTTTTACATTAACTCCATGTTCCTTTAAAAAGCTAATTATATCTTCATTGGTATAATTATCAAATGCACTATATAAGAATTTGCCATTTCCTGGAACATTAGATATAAAATCTTTCATATCTAAACTGCTAGTTATGTTGCATCTGCCCTTTCCAGTTATTAAAAGTTTCTTACCAAGTCTATTATTTTTTTCTAATAAAAAAACTTCATTCTTTTGCTTACTAGCTGTAATTGCAGCCATCATACCAGCAGGGCCTCCACCTATTACTGCCACTCTCATACGGTCATTTCTCCTTTCTATAATTTATGATGTTCTCACTGTTTAATTTTATAGTATTAACTTCAAGTCCGCTATAGAAATATTAATCACGTTATAGGACTTGAATAAGCAAAAATTAAATTAAACATGAAAACATATTCCTAAGAATTATTGGAGCATATACATTACCGCATTTATTAATCCTAATTTACCATATTCATATGTTAATGCTCCTTGTTGAAAGCCAACAAATGGTTCTCTTAGTGGTCCATCGCAAGAAAGCTCTATCGAAGAGCCTTGTGTAAAACTTCCAGATGCCATTATTATTTGATCTAAGTACCCTGGTGTTTGGCATGGCTCTGGTAATGAATCTGAATCTATTGGCGATCCTGATTGTATTCCTTGGCAATATTTTATTAACTTTTCTCTATCACCAAATTCGATAGTTTGTACTATATCTACTCTTTCTGCATCATATTCTGGTTCTACTTTGTATCCTAATTTTCCCATTACTCTACTTGTTAGTATCGCAGTTTTTACACTTGACCTAACAACACTTGGAGCTAAGAATAACCCTTGCAAAAAACTCTTATTTATTCCTAAAGTTGGACCTACTCCTTTTCCTTCTCCTGGAACAGTTAATCTTTCTGCTGCGAGTTTTACTAAATCTTTTCTACCTGCTATATATGCTCCATTTGGAGCAATTCCTCCTCCAAGATTTTTTATTAAAGAACCTACAATTACATCTGCACCTACTTCTAATGGTTCTCTCTTACCAACAAATTCGCAATAGCAGTTATCAATCATTATGATTACATCTTTGTCTACTTCTCTTATCTTTTTAATAACATTTTCAACTTTTGATAAAGAAATGCTTTTTCTTATTGCATATCCTTTTGATCTTTGTATTTCTATTAATTTCACTTTTGATTTTTTTAATCTCTCTACTATTTTATCATAGTCAAAGTCGTCATCCACTAAGTCTATCTGCTCATAGTTTACTCCAAAAGACTTTAGAGAACTTGCATTTTCTTCTATTCCTATTACCTCATCTAGGGTATCATATGGCTTACCATTAATACTAAGCATTGTATCTCCCGGCCTTAAAAATGCAAATAATGCAACTGTTAAAGCATGAGTTCCAGATATAAACTGACCTCTTACAATGCAATCTTCTGCATGTAATACATCTGCAAAAACTCTTTCTATTTTTTCTCTTCCAATATCATCATAACCATATCCAGTTGTACTGCCAAAGTCTGCTTCTGTTACTCTATTCTTCTGAAAGGCTTCTAACACCTTTTCACTATTAAATTCACACACTTTATCTACTAATCTAAATTGATCCGTTAACTCCGCTTCCGCTTCATTTACTATTTTTCTTACTTTATTTTTTAATTCTAAATTTTCCACAATCCAAACTCCTTTTATTTAATTTAATTACTCCATAAGAGCTAATAAATTATATTTTTAAAAAATGAAACTGAAAGTCCGTTTTCGAGGAGCTTTTCTCCGACCGATTCGAAGAGCTTGTCTCCGACCGAGGACTTTCATGTTGAATTTTATAACGTTTTATAACTCATTTGAATAATATGATATTTGATAAATACTACTAACTTCGTAATATTCTCCTATAAATTTAGGATTGTAATCGCTTAATTCATATGTTGGCTCTTTAATTATATTACCATTTTGGTCAATTACTCCCCATTTTCCATTTAGTTTAATTGCTCCAAATCCATATTCATTAATATCTGTTGCCATGTCATATTTAAAATCTATAACTGTGTTTCCATATTTATCAACATATCCCCATTTGTCATCTTGTTGTTTTGCGTATATTTTGTTATTTTCAAACATTTTGCTTGCTTCTTTTTTATTGCCATCAAAATCCAAATATTCAATATTGTTAGCGCTAGTAATTTCTATATAGTCATCTCTTATATATATGCGTGCGTCATTCTGTGTTAATACTTTTTCCAGCTTTCTATTGTAAATTTCAAAAATATTTTCGCTAGAATTAATTACTTGTATAATATTTGTCCCTCTTATATTTTGTACAATATCTTTGTCTATTGGAATAATTACATTATTCTTGTCATCCATTACTCCAGATTTTCCACCTATTGATACTATAAAGTAATTATCAAATGCATATTCTATATATGAATACTTATTTTCTAATATGTTAATTTTGTTTGAATCTATTACCCCATATTTATTATCTCTGTCTATTGTTATACTATATTTTCCGCTCGCAACTGTTTCCAAACTCTTGTAGCTGTCTTCACTTTGCAATGTTCCTGTGGTATCAAATACTAATAATTTTCCATCTTTTTCTGCGTTTATATATCTTCCAGCAAAAGTTATATTTTCATATTGTATTGGAAGAATCATATTGCCTTCTATATCATATACTCCTTGTTTTGCATTTTGCTGTAAAACTAATATATTGTTAGTAGCATCAAACTCAATATTTTCATATACATTATCTAATAATGTTTGTCCATTTTTTATGATGCCAGCCTTTCCATTATTATACGTAATTAAATACACATAGTTATCATCTTTTATCTCTGTTATTCTTTTAAGATTAGTGTACATTGTATCTAATATTTGTCTTCCCTTATAATTTATATAACCATATCTATATCCTTCATCTGTTCTTATATTTACTCTATATCCTGCTTTATCATATTTTGAGTTTTCATTATAGTATCCATCTGTTGAAATTGAGTTGAATTCTGCTTTCACTACTTCGTTGCCATTTATATCGATTAAGCCATATTTACCATCTTTTTTTATCTTTAGGATGCCATCTTTGTATTCTAATGTTTCTATACTTTCATAAATTGCAGGAGTAATTTCATTTCCATTAATATTAATTAATCCATATTTATTATTATCTTTATATCTTAATATTTGCGTCTGATACGAATTGCTTATTGAAGTATTATTATTTGGTATTGCTTGTACATTTTTGTATTTA
>CAYPES010000083.1:0-4937 GCA_964409925.1 uncultured Clostridium sp.
ATAGCAGAAATAATTTATATTTTATAAAATGAGCCGAAATATCGTGTCGTCACATGATCTACGTGTGCTCGATATGAGCTTGCGAAATTTTATAAAATATCAATTATTTCTGCATTTAAATTGACAAAAGCTGTGAATTGTAACATAGAATAATAAACTAATATTCTTATATATTATATTTTTCTTGTTTACGGTATGATGTATGTAAATATTTATGAGCTACTTCACTGCCTGGTTCTCCAAAGAACTCTTTATAAATTGTTTTTATTGTTGGATTTTCATGAGATTTTCTAACAACGCTCTTTTCATCTATTGTATATAAACTATTTGCCCTTAGTTCTCTTACATCAACTGTACTTCTAATTTTTGAGTTTTTAATTGGTTGACCTCCACCCATTACACAGCCTCCTGGGCAAGCCATTATCTCTACAAAGTCGTAATCTGCTTTTCCAGCTCTTATCTCGTTCATTATTTTTCTTGCATTTTTCAATCCTGATGCAACAACAACTTTAATCTCTCTTCCAGCGATTGTAACAGATGCTTTCTTTATTCCAGCTCCACCACGAACATCTTTATATTCGAATTGTCCTAAATCTTTTCTTTCAATTGTATCAGCAGCAGTTCTTAGAGCTGCTTCCATAACTCCTCCAGTTGTTCCAAATATAGCTCCTGCTCCAGAGGCTTCTCCCATTGGGTCGTCAAACAAAGAATCCTCCAATGATGTATACTCTATGTTACCTTGTTTTATCATTCTAGCAAGCTCACGAGTAGTTATAACTGCATCTACATCTCTTAGTCCGTCTTCTTCCATTTCTTCTCGAGTGCATTCGTATTTTTTTGCAATACAAGGCATTACAGATACCGTATATATTTTTGATGGATCTACATTAAACTTTTTAGCATAATACGATTTTATAACTGCTCCAAACATTTGATGTGGTGATTTGCAACTTGATAGATGTTCCAATTGATCTGGATAATTTTTCTCTGCAAAGCGTACCCATGCAGGGCAACAAGACGTAACCATTGGTAATACTCCACCATCTGATATTCTATCTACAAATTCATTTGCTTCTTCCATGATTGTAAAGTCAGCTCCTGTATTTGTATCAAATACTTTATCAAATCCTAATTTTCTAAGAGCCGTAACCATTTTTCCAGCAGTGTTTTCTCCAATAGGCATTCCAAATTCTTCTCCTATAGCAACTCTTACTGCAGGTGCAGTTTGTACGACTGTATAGACCTCTGGATCTTTTAATTTAACCCAAACTTTTGCAGTATCATCTTTTTCATGTAATGCTCCTGTTGGACATGCCTCAATACATTGTCCACAATATGTACAATCAACATCAGCTAAACTATTGTCCCCTGCAGTAGATACACAAGATTCAAAACCTCTATTTATACAGTCTATTGCACCAATATTTTGAATATTTTTACAAGCTCCTACACATCTTCTACACAAAACACATTTGTTAAAATCTCTTACAATAGAAGGAGATTTATCATCTACCTTATGCTTTGTTCTCTCTCCTTCATAATCTATACTTAAAACGTTAAACTTAATTGCTAAAGCTTGAAGTTCACAATTACCATTTCTCGTACAAGTTAAACAATCCTTTTCATGGTTAGATATTATTAAATCTAGCACCATTCTTCTTGCCTCTAATACAGCTGGAGTATGTGTATGTACTACCATCCCTTCTTCAGCTCTTTGTATACATGATGTTGCAAAACCTTTCCTTCCTTCTACTTCAACAATGCACATTCTGCAATCACCGATTTGGTTAATTCCCTTTAAATAGCAAAGAGTTGGTATGTCTATATTAGCTTGCCTCGCAGCTTCCAATATTGTAACTCCTTCTGGCACACTTATTTCTTTATCATCAATCTTTAAATTAATCATTCTTCCTCCTTAGGACCACTAGGGACGGTTCTCAATGGCCCCACCTGTCCCTCATTGGTCCATTTATATTTTTATAATCATTTCTCACATTTTTAATAAATATAATTATTAACAACTATTTTTTCTTAAGCACTATTAGGGTATATTTAGTATCCATTTAGGGACAGGTGGGGCCATTGAGAACCGTCCCTAGTGGTCCTAACATTGAAAATTTGATGTGTCTACTGTAGCTGTTTGTTTTGTTCCTATTGCCTTAAAAGGACATTTTTGCATACAGCTTCTGCATTTTATACATTTAGTTTGATCTATTAAGTGTACTTTTCCTGGCTCACCAGATATAGCTCCAACAGGACATACTTTTTTGCATATATCACAGCCTCTACATTTTTCTGAGTCGATTTCTATTTTTGCTAGAGCCTTACATTCCATGGCCTCACATTCATAAGACATAACATGTTGTCTATATTCTTCTCTAAAGTATTTCATTGTGCTTATTACTGGGTTTGGTGCCGTTTGTCCAAGTCCACATATTGCTGATTTTTTAATGTTATAAGCTAGTTTTTCTAATTTAATTAAATCTTCTTCTGTTCCATTTCCTTCGCATATTCTTTCAAGAATTTCTAACATTCTCTTTGTTCCAATTCTGCATGGAGTACATTTTCCACAGCTTTCGCTTACGGTGAAATCTAAATAGAATCTCGCAATGTTTACCATACATTTTGTATCATCCATTACTATAAGTCCACCAGACCCCATCATTGACCCAATTTCTGCTAAACTTTCATAGTCTATTTTAGTGTCTAGATGTTCTTTAGGAATACATCCTCCTGACGGACCACCTGTTTGAGCAGCTTTAAACTCTCTTCCGTTTGGTATTCCTCCACCAATATCATATATTATTTCTCTAAGAGTTGTTCCCATTGGTACTTCTACAAGTCCCACGTTATTAACATTTCCTCCTAAAGCAAACACCTTTGTTCCTTTTGAAGTTGCAGTTCCAATTGAGCTATACCAATCAGCTCCATTTAGTATTATTCTCGTTACATTTGCAAAAGTTTCAACATTATTTATTAAAGTTGGTTTATACCATAGTCCATATTTTGCAGGATATGGAGGTTTTACTCTTGGTTGCCCACGTTTTCCTTCCACAGATTCTATTAGCGCTGTTTCTTCTCCACAGACAAAAGCTCCAGCTCCTAATCTTATTTCAACATCAAAGCTAAAATCAGTCCCAAAGATATTTTTTCCAAGTAATCCATATTCTCTTTCTTGGTTTATCGCAATTTGTAGTCTATGAACTGCTATTGGATATTCTGCTCTTACATATATGTATCCTTGATTTGCTCCAATCGCATATCCTGCTATTGCCATAGATTCTATTACAGAATGTGGATCTCCCTCTAAAATACTTCTATCCATGAATGCTCCTGGATCACCTTCGTCAGCATTACATATTACATATTTTTGTGGTGAAGTTTCTGCTTTTACAAAGCTCCATTTCTTACCAGTTGGGAACCCTGCTCCTCCACGGCCTCTTAAGCCTGATTTTGTTATCTCCTCAATAACTTCATCTTGCGTCATGGTTGTAATTACTTTTTCTAAGGCTTTAAATCCATCAAAAGCTATATACTCATCAATATCCTCTGGATTGATGACTCCGCAGTTTTTTAACGCAATACGCATTTGTTTTTTATAAAATGGGAGTTCATCTAATTTATTAACAACTGTTCCATCTATGTCTTTACAAAGTAATCTTTCCACAATTTTTCCACCAAGTATGTGAGTATTAATTATCTCTTCGCAATCTTCTGGCTTAACCATTGAATAAAAGGTATCTTCTGGTCTAATTATTACTATTGGTCCTTTTGAGCAAAGTCCAAAACACCCAGTCATTATAACTCTAACATTTTCTATATGTTTTTCTTCTATTATTCTTCTAAAATTTTCTAATATTTCTGGTGACTTTGAAGATGTACAGCCTGTTCCATGGCATACCAAAATATGTTTTTCTTTTGTACTTGAATTTGCATTAACACGCAAATCTAATTCTTCTCTTTTCTCCTTGCGAATATTTTCTATCTCCTCAATCGTTTTTCCCATATTCGTTTTCCTTTCTTATTTTTAGTAGAACTTTTAAGTTCCAACGTGCCTTTTATATTTTGTTTAAAATAGCATTTTAACTTGAAAAATTACTGCTTTGACATATACATATCTAAAACTTCATCTAGTTTTTTTACAGTTGCTTTGCCATACACTTCATCATTAACTGTAAATACTGGTGCTAATCCGCATGCTCCAACACATCTAGTTGTATCTAGTGAAAATTTGCCATCTTTAGTTGTTTGACCTTCTTCTATTCCAAGTTTTGCTTTTGCTCTTTCTAATATTTCTCTTGAGCCTTTTACAAAACATGCTGTTCCTAAACATACAGATACATTATATTTTCCTTTTGGTACTAATGTAAATCTTGAATAAAATGTTATTACTCCATAAACTTCAGCTAAAGCCATATGTAAATATTCAGCGATCTCAAGTTGTGCTACTTTTGGAATGTATCCATATTTTACTTGAACTTCATTTAATATCGGAATCAAGTTATCTTTTTCTTCTGTATATTGATTTAAAATTTCAGTTACCTCTTTTTTTACTCTTTCATCTGCACAATTTTTACAATTCTCATTTTCCTCCACTTATACTCTTCCTCCTTTTTTTATTTATATTCTTGTACTTTCATTTAATGTATTATTGTTTATTTTTAATATTGTATAAAAAAAAATCTAACTTGATTATATCAAATCAGATTTTTTTATACAAGATTTTACATCGTTTTTCTTTTAATTTAGGCTACAGTTCACTATATACAACTTTAAATATAATATAAATTAATATTTTTATAAAATGAGCCGGAATATCGTGTTGTCACATGGATACGTGCGATAGTCCATGAACTGTGACTAATTTAGTTCTAAAGCATAAACATGTTAATCTATTGTTGTCGAAGTTCTTCCTGTTCCAATAACATTTTCTTGTA
>CAYPES010000084.1:0-4926 GCA_964409925.1 uncultured Clostridium sp.
AAGCACAAGTTACAATAGATGAAAATGGAAATACTACAAAAAATGTAGACAATAGAATTTACATGTTAGAGGGTAAAAACCTAAATATTGCTACAAATGAACAGGTTACAGCATATGGTGAAGTAAATGGTATGACCTTCTTTGGATTATACACAAACTCAACTAGTCCAAGTACAAGTACAGGTTTGTATAATGTTGAATACAACAATGGAGACCAAATAACAAATGCTGGAACATTTTCAACAAACTCATATGTAAGAGGATTGCACAAAACAGACCATGATATAACAGTGGACGGATTCTATACGAACTATGATGATGAAGATAACCAAGGTTATATAAAAACAAAATACATTGAAACAACTCCAAAAGACGACGTTTACTACATTTGGCTAGTTGGACTTGATATGGATGTTACAACATTTGAAGTTGCACTTACTGCTTCAAAATATGCAACATTGGGAACATACGAATTAGGACTAACAGGCTTCTCAGATCCAAACATAAAATTTGTACTAACAGGTTTCTCAGCAGGATTAATAGATGGAGTATCTCTAGTAGAGCCAAACCAAATAAACAATGTTGAACTAGACCAAGATGTTGCAAACTCTGTATTTGGTTTATCAATGAAAACTGGTAATAGTGGTTGGATGAGCAATAGCACAACAACATTCTTAACAGCAAATGGTGGAACATATTCTGGAGCTACAACATATAACGGCGATAACTCTACATTTACACCAGCATTAAACCTTTGCTTGTACCACTCTGAGAACCTATCGATTGCACAAAAATTAGGAAGTGTAAAGATAAGATTACAAGCTCAAATACCAACAGATGACTTAAATGTAAGGGTAGCGTACATAGATATAGTTATAAAACTATCTACAGCGCTTTACCAAAACGACTTCTATGAAGCAGCAATAACACCGGGGGAAGAATTTGGGCTATTTACAACAACTGAAACGAACATAACAGATTCAAGCGTATTCTCAACATATTATTCGCTATACATACCAGACTTTTCAACAAGTGATTACTATGACAAATACAATTCAGACAAACATGTATTAGTATCTAGAAAATCAACAGGTGAGGAATATGTATTTCCACAAAACACAAAAATAACAATGATAGATATGGTAACGAACAAATATTATTATTATGTGGTTACTAATACTGATGAAACTAGTGGAAAATATGTTTACAACTTATCAGATTTCGTTGTAATGGGAAGCGATACCAGCCGTTATAATGAGCAAGAAGCTTGCCAGCAATACTACAACCAAGAAAAAGACTTAATTTATGAAAACTTTATATTCCATATAGACTTTAGTGAAAATCAAATAGAATCAGACTTACTAAATAATTCTTTGCTTATGGAATTAAGAGATGATGAAGATCAGACACTTCTTGGAGTATTAGGTATACAAAGAGATGCAATGGTATATAGTGTATACACAAACAAAGATGCAAAAATAAATGTAACAGCAACTACAGACAAAAGCACAGTATATAGAGGAAACAAATTTACACTAACAGTAGAAACAGACTTTGAGCAAGATGTGGTATCATCAAAAACAGTATATGACACACAATTCTTTGATGATAAAATGGGTATTAAAATATCAATATATGATAATAATGGTAACAGACTAAACAGCGACTCACTTCTTGGTGTATCATTTGAATTAGATGGCATAAAGTACTATCCAAGAATAGATGGAACAGTAAGAATATGCACAGCAGAAAAAGTAACAAATGTATTATCAAAAATAATTGTAGATACAGCTAACAACACCGTATTAGCAACTGGAGATTACACAATAAAAGTAGAATCATTTGGTTCACCAGATGGTATCTATTATGGAATAGAATCTTCAGATACTGCAGAAGTAAACATTACAATAATAGAATCAACATATGGACTTAAAGTATATACAGATGATGGTTCTAAATTTGCGGCGAAAGATACAGGAAAAACAGAGAATAACAACAATTACATAGATGTAAACATAGAATACTCATCTGGACTTGAAAATCCAAACTTAACAATTTCTCTATATAGAAGAGACTATTCAAGCATATATTCTCAAGACTACGAGCAAGTAGATTTAGCAGATTATCTATTCATTGCACCAACAAACAAAAAAGGTGAAATGGAATATGTGGTAAGCAATAGCCCAACAGCGCAAATGAAATATACTCTAAATTTAGGACAAAACTTAACAACAGGAACATACAAAATAGTAGTAAAATTATATGATAATAACGAGTATATAGGAGAAGCATTCGATTACATGATAATTAAATAATTGTGAAGACACGATATTTCGGCTTATTTTATAAAAATATGAACTTATTTCTGATATTATAAAGTTTTATGCTACGAATTGTAACAATAAAAGAAAGGAAATCAAATGAAATACGACGCAGATTCAATAAAAAGACGAAAAGATATAAATAATAGAATAAAAAAACTTGTATTCATCTTTTTAGTAATAATACTATACAATATAGTCTTATTATACATGTCTTATATAGATAAATTTGACACTCCAAGCTTTTATAGCTATAAAGCTTATCTAATATCAACAGAAAGTATGGAACCAGAGATAAAAAAAGGTGACGCAATAATAATAATAAAAGTAGATGAAGACCAACTTAGAGTAAATGATATTATAACATTTAAAACAGATGAAGAGGTTATAACTCATAGAATAGTACAAATAAATGACGATGGAATGGAGAAAACATATGTAACAAAAGGAGACAACAACAACGTAGAAGACTCTGAAGTTTTAACATATGAAGAAATTGAAGGAAAGCAAATTATAAAAATACCAGGGCTAGGAAAAATAATAGCAGGTCTAAAAAATGGAATTGTTATAATACTTGTAATACTAATAGGATTAATCATGTATTTAAACAGAATAGAAATGAAAGAAAAAAGCGAAGCTAGGAGAGAAAAGAAGAGAATTGAAGACGAGAAATTCATGGGCAAAAAATAAAATAAAAAAAGTAGCAAAAGAAATACTAAGAAAAATGCTAAAATACATATGCATTTTTCTTACCTGTTGCTTAGTAATATATAACATTTTATATTTATTTAATAGCGTGTTTAGAAACAAGAAATATGCTCAAATATTCAATTTATATATTTCTACAGAAAAAGAAAATTCAATGTCTCCAGCAATTAGAAAAAATAGTTTGATAATTGGTTGCAAAATAAAAAACGTTAATGAAGGTGAAATTGTAGGGTATGATATAGATAACACTATAAAATACCATAGATTATCTAAGATAAAAAATAACGATGGAAAAATCACTTACATAACAAAAGCAGACAATAATTATCGCGAAGATTTAGAAGAAAAGAAATTTACAGACATAAAAGCAAAAATAATAATAAAAATTCCGGTAATAGGTTGGCTATTTATAATATTTGAAAGTAAAATAACAACTGTTGCAATTATAATATTACTATGTTTAAGATATAGTTATAATAGCTATAAAATACAATTAACCAAGAAAAGAAAAAACGAAAAAGAAAATTCTACAAAATAAATAACGAGAGAATACAATGTACAGTTTAACATTTTATAATATAGTCGAAATAATTTATATTTTTATAAAATTACGCAGCTCATATCGAGCGCACATAGCTCTTGTGTCGACACGATATTTCGGCTCATTTTATAAAAATATAAATTATTTCGGCATGTAATTAACAAGAACTGTGAATTGTAACATATAGAGCTTGCAAGTATGTTTTTATCAAATTCAACATGAAAGTCCTCGGTCGGAGCTTTGCTCCTCGAAAACGGACTTTCAGTTTCATTTTCTAAAAAAATACATTGCAAGCTCGATTAAGTATTTTTTATACGATTACTTCCTTGTCGTTTTTACTTTTTTTTAATGGAACTGGTAAAGCTTCATATACTATTTTGAAGAAGTGAAAATCTTCTAATTCATTAAATTCTAAGCAAGATAGATATACATCTAATTCATTTAGGTTTTTACATGCTGTAATAATTGCAGGATGCAAATTATAATTAGAAAATAGCTCAGTTGCTAAGTTTAATGCTTCTCTTTTGGTTCCATGTTCTTTATTTATTATTAATTTATATGCTTCTTTAAACCTAGAAATTGCAGAAAATCTATAATTTCTAAGAGGTACGGTATATTGCGACAATATAACATCTGATAGAGAACCATATTTTTCAGGCTCATTACGAAGAGCTTTCTTTAAATCTGTAATTTTATAAGGTAAAGTAACTAAACCAGTAGTTTCAGAAATTGTTAAGGTATTTTCAATTAGTGAAACTGAATTTTTTCTCTTTCTAGTAGTAGCAGGCTTAGAAGCAGAATCATCATTTGTAGTATCATCAGATCCAGCTAAACATTCTACTTTATCTATATTATCAACTGAAATATATTCAGAAATATCTATAGTAGACATAGAATGTATAAACTTCTCAATCTCAGAATTATTTTTTAGTATTTCATCTGTTGAAGATGCAAATTTTTTGTTATATTGTGTTATTTTATTGACAGTAGTACTGTACTCAATAGAAGGACAATTAAATTTTATATTATCTAATATTTCCAATAAATTATTGTATAAAGCAATATTAGAATTTATTTTAGACAAATAATAGCTAGTATCAGAGATAAACTTATTAACATTATCAGCAAAAATAGAGTCAACTTCAACATTGCCAATAAAACTCTTTAAAAACACTAGTATCTGCTTACTAAATGCTTTTTGAGAGTCTAATGATGCATTAACAGAAGTGACTTCTATATTTATAAGCTTTATAACATTACCTTTGTTTGTCTTTGAATTTAGTTTAATCATTTGTGCCCTCCAAAAATACTAATTCTATTATAAACATTTTTAATAAAAATAGCAACAAAAAAGAG
>CAYPES010000085.1:0-4897 GCA_964409925.1 uncultured Clostridium sp.
CGTAGCTTATGTGACGACACGATATTTCGGCTCATTTTATAAAAATATTAATTATTTTTGCTTATATAATTTAAAAATCTCACAAAAATGTTGTATTTTTTGCTTTATTTGGTATAATATGTAAAGGATAATGATAAGTTGATATCTTAAGAAGAAACTTAAGTATAGATGCAAAAGCACAATATAGGAGGTAATTAAAAATGTTAAAAAAAGTAGCAATATTAGCAAATGGAGGAGATGTATCTGGTTTTAATGCTGTTATTAGAGCAATAATAAAAACAGCAGAGCAAAATGGAATAGAATGCTATGGATTTATAGAGGGATATAGAGGTTTATTAAATAATGATTTTGTAAAATTAAGTACAGATAATAAAAAAAATGCATCTGGTATATTACAAAAAGGAGGCTCTATAATTGGTTCTTCAACAAATGCCAATGTATTTAATTATAAAGTAGTATTACCAAATGGAGAAGTAGAATATCAAGATTTATCAGATAAATGCGTTCAAAATGTAAAAGATGATGGTTTTGACTGTGTATTCACATTAGGTGGAGATGGAACTCAAAAATCAGCAAGAGATTTTTATTTAAAAGGAATGAATGTAATAGGAGTACCAAAAACTATAGACAATGATGTTGCATGTACAGAAATAACATTTGGATACAATACAGCTGTATCAGTTGCAGCAGAAGCACTAGATAGATTACACACAACAGGGGAAACACACCATAGAATAATGGTACTAGAGGTAATGGGAAGATATGCAGGATGGATAGCTTTAGAATCAGCAATAGCTGGAGGAGCCGACATAGCATTAATTCCAGAAATACCATATGATATAAACTCAGCAGTAAAAAAAATACAAGATAGAGAAAAAGTTGGAAAGCGCTTTAGCATAGTGGTTGTTGCAGAAGGTGCAACACCAAAAGGCGGAGAACTAACGGTAGAAAACGTAAGAGAAAACGGAAAAGGCGTTGATAATAATAAATTAGGCGGAGCAGGACAAAAAGTTGCAAAACAATTAGAAGAATTAACAGGATTTGAGTCAAGATGTACAGTGCTTGGATATATGCAAAGAGGAGGAACACCAACAGCATATGATAGAGTACTATCTACCAAATACGGAGCAAAAGCAATGGAACTTGCAATGGAAGGAAAATTTGGAACAATTGCAGTAATGAAAAATGGAAAATTAGATTATGCTACACTAGAAGATGTGGTTGGAAATAACAAAGAAATAGGAGCTGTTTCAGGAAATACTCCAGAAAGCAACATAAGAAAAGTAAAAATGGATGATGATTTAGTAAAAACAGCAAGAGACATAGGAATTTGCTTAGGAGACTAAAATATCTGATCAAAGACGACATAGAATCGGAGACATTGAGATATGAAGTTGAAAATCATCTAGACGATTTAATAAATTTTGCAAGGATTATATTAAATATGAAACAATAAGGGGGAAAAATGAAAGACTTTAAGCAAATAATAGCAGACGAAATTGCAAAAGTTACTAATATAGAAAAAGAAAAAATACTTGGAAATATAGAGGTGCCAAAAGACACCTCTAATGGCGATTTTGCATTTCCTTGTTTTATGTTAGCAAAAGAGCTAAAAAAAGCACCAGCAATTATAGCAACAGAATTACAAGAAAAAATCTTAGCGCATATAGATGCAGAAAAACAAAATGATGATGAAAAAAATAATGAAAATATAATCTCTGATGTAATAGCAGTAAATGGCTTTTTAAATTTCAATATAGACAAACAAAAAGTTGCAGAAGAGGTTATAAAAGAATTTGAAGAACAAAAAGAAAACTTTGGAAGTGAAAAACAAGATAAGCCAAAGAACATAGTAATAGACTATTCTTCTCCAAATATTGCAAAACCTTTCCATATAGGGCATTTACGCTCAACTGTTATAGGTGGAGCACTATATAATATATATAAATTTTTAGGATATAATGTTACAGGAGTAAATCATTTAGGAGATTGGGGCACGCAATTTGGAAAACTAATAGAAGGATATAAAAGATGGGGAACAGAGTACAACATAGAAAAAAATCCTATAGACGAATTAACAAAAATATATGTTAGAATAAATAACCTTTGCAAAGAAGATGAAAGCGTATTAGAAGAATGCAGAAATAATTTTAAAAAATTGGAAGATGGAGACGAATATTGCACAGAAGTATGGAAAAAATTTAGAGAGTTAAGCTTAAAGGAATTTAACAAAGTATACGATATATTAGGAGTAAAATTCGATTCATTAAACGGAGAGGCCTTTTATTCTGACAAAATGCCAGAAGTTATAGAACTATTAGAGAAATCTGGCAAATTAGAAGATTCAGAAGGAGCAAAAGTTGTAAAACTTGATGAAGAAAATGTTCCACCATGCTTAATAATAAAGTCAAACGGATCAACTACATATGCAACAAGAGATTTGGCTGCAATATTATACAGAGCAAGAACATATGATTTTGACAAAGCACTATATGTTACTTCATACGAGCAAGCACTGCACTTTAAGCAAGTATTCTCAACTGCAAAATATCTTGGAATTGATGAAAAATATACAAGTGGTCTAGAACATGTACCATTCGGAATGGTTCAACTAAAAACAGGAAAAATGTCTACAAGAGAAGGCAATGTGATAAAACTTGAGGACTTGCTAAATGAAGCAATAGAAAAGAGCAAAAAAATAATAGAAGAGAAAAATCCAAACTTGGAAAACAAAGAAGATGTTGCAAAAAAAGTTGGAGTTGGAGCAGTAATTTTCAACGATTTATCAAACAGCAGAATAAAAGACGAAATATTTGATTGGGACATAATGCTAAACTTCAATGGTGAAACAGGCCCATATGTACAATACATATGCGTACGTGCAAAAAGCGTGTTAGAAAAAGCAGGGTACATCCCAAATGTAAATAAAATAGATGTAACCCAATTAGACGATGAAGACTCAAAAAATATAATAAATACATTATATAATTTTAATAACACATTAAAAAACGTTACAGAAAAAGAAGAGCCATCAATTTTAGCAAGATATTTAATTAACCTAGCAGAACAATATAGTAGTTTCTATAACAATTGCCATATCTTAGGAGAAAAACAAGAAACCCAAGATGCAAGATTATATTTAACATATATGGTAAAAACAGTGCTAGAAAAAGGCTTGAACTTGCTAGGAATACAAGTTCCAGATAAAATGTAGGACCACTAGGGACGGTTCTTAATGGTCCCACCGAAAGGATTACACCATGAACAAAAATATTTTAAAACGCATAATTAGATATATACTAATGATTTGCATTGTAATTCTGTGTTGCACAATATTTAACTTCTCGGCGCAAGAAGGACAAGCTTCTTCTGGCACGAGCTCAAAAGTAGCAAGTTTTTTGATAGATACATTTGCTAACGGAAAAGAAATGTCGACACAAGAAAAAGAGGCACAAATAGAAATATTACAACCATTTGTGAGAAAAGGAGCACATTTTTCTATTTATATGCTACTTGGAATTCTAACAATGTGCTGTTTACAAACTTTTAAAGGGAGCAAAGCCTACAAGTTCGATTTTAGCACAATGTTTTGCTTCGCATATTCATGTACGGATGAATTACATCAAAGATTTATCCCCGGTAGAAGTGGAGAATTTGTAGATGTATGTTTAGATACAGTTGCAGCAACTTTTGGAGTATTAATTGTGATGTTAATAGCGTTTATTGCACACAAAATAAAACATAGAAACGATAATAAACCCAAAGCTTTAGCAGAAAAAAATGAAGACACAGGCTTAAAAAGAAAAGTTATGTTCATAGCAAGTACTGGTGGACATTTAAATGAACTAATGCAAATAAAACCACTATTTAAAAAATTTGATTATCACATAGTAACTGAGAAAACAAAAGTTGATGATAGTTTTAAAGAAGAATATCAAGACAAGATAAGCTTTTTAATATATGGGACAAAAAAGTATCCTATAAGTTATATATTTAAATTTATAGCAAACTGCTTTATAAGCTTGTACTATTTCTTTAAATACCAACCAGAAGTAGTAGTAACAACAGGTACGCACACAGCAGTCCCAATGTGCTATATAGCAAAAATATTTGGAAGCAAGGTAATATTTATAGAAACATTTGCAAATAGAACAACAGGAACTGTAGCAGGAAGGCTAGTGTATCCTATAGCAGATACATTTGTAGTGCAATGGGAAGAAATGCACAAAGTATATCCAAAATCTGTATGCTGGGGGTGGATATATTAATGATTTTTGTAATATTAGGTACTCAGGATAAAAAATTTCCAAGATTACTTGAAGCTATTCAGAAAAAAATTGATGAAGGTAAAATAAGCAAAAAAGAAGAGATAATTGTTCAAGCCGGAAATACCAAATTTGAATCTAAGAATATGAAAATATTAGATTATATGTCAGTTAGAACAAAGCTGATTTAATAATATGTCATGCTGGAGTTGGAACAATACTTACAGCACTAAAAAAAGGCAAAAAAATAATTGCTGCAGCAAGACTAAAACAATATGGAGAACACGTGAATGACCATCAGCTACAAATACTAGATAACTTCACAAAAGAAGGATATATACTGGCATTAGAAGACTTTGATAAGCTGGACATATTAATAAAACAAGCAAAGAACTTTACACCTGCAAAATTTAAATCAAATAAGAGATTCTTTTTAAACCAGCTGGAAAAAGAAATAAATATATTATAA
Organism: uncultured Clostridium sp.; assembly: GCA_964409925.1. Taxonomy (GTDB): domain Bacteria; phylum Bacillota; class Clostridia; order TANB77; family CAG-508; genus CAG-245. The sequence continues at coordinate 4,735 of CAYPES010000085.1, forward strand.
ATAAACAATAAAACTATTTGAGATATTTTTGCTACAGTTCACAATTTAAATTATATTATATATGAGCTTGCAAAGTATGTTTTTATCAAATTCAACATGAAAGTCCTCGGTCGGAGCTTCACTCCTCGAAAACGGACTTTCAGTTTCATTTTTCTAAAAAAAT
>CAYPES010000086.1:0-4889 GCA_964409925.1 uncultured Clostridium sp.
TTTTATATAGAAATTTATTAAGAATTAAATATTTATCTTATATAATTTAAATTTAATAGGCCTTATGGAAGTAAAAAACATAGAAATGAAAATATACCATGATTATTAATTAAACTTTCTATATCTTGAAGGAGTACAACCTTTATATTTTTTGAAAGTTTTAGAAAATAGCATAGTATCATTATAGCCTACTGAACGTGCTATATCTCCTATAGTTAAAGAGGTTGTTGATAATAATTCAGTGGCTTTTTCTAATTTTAGGTTCAAAATATACTCTTGAGGAGATAAGTTTAAAATTCTTTTAAATATTCTATGTAAATAAGATCTATCAATAGATAAGTGATTTGCAATATCCATAATAGAAATATTGTCTTGGAAATTTAATTGAATATAAAGTAATGCCTCATCTAAATAAGTTTGCTGAGTATTTTTATTGCTATTTATTAGATTAGGAAATTCATTTAATAATTCGAAAAGAAAATCATATAAAGTAGCTAATATTTTTAAATTTTTATTATTATCTATCTTAGTGCTATTAATTATAGAATTAATAGAATTTATTAATTTACTGCTTTCACTTAAAGTAAATATAGGATTAGATTTAGAAATTGAAGTTTTGTTTAAATAATCATTTATCTTAGTACCAACAAGTCCAACCCAAATATATTCCCAGGGGTTATCTTTATCTGCTTCATAGTATATAAGTTCATTAGGATAGATTAAAAAGCCATCTCCAGCAGTTAAATTATATGAAGTATTATTAACTTTATATGTTCCTTTACCACTTAAAACTATATGAATCAAATAGCCACTTCTTACAGCTGGTCCATAAGAATGCTTACTTTTACAAGATTCATGTCCACAAGTATAAAGATTTAATTCAATATTATCATAGGGATTCCTATAAGAAAAATTAAAATCCATAATAGCCTCCTAGTTTAAAAATTAGTCACAAAGTTTATAGTATTTGTCTACATAATTCCATATTAATACATTTTAAAAAGGTTTACAATGTAAATGTAAAAAGAATAAAAAAATATTTGAAAGAGGTAGAGCATGGGTATTAAGATAGATAATAAAAAATCTTTATTCCATATACAGGGAAAAAGTACAAGCTACATTATGCAGGTTTTAGAGGGTGGATATTTAGCTCATTTATACTATGGGGCTAGGATTAATGAATATAGAGGAAGTAATAAAATAATTTATTTAGACAGAGGATTTTCACCTAATCCATGTGATAAAGATAGAAGCTTTTCATTAGATACAATTCCACAAGAATATCAAGGATTTGGCAATGGAGATTTTAGAATACCGGCATACCAAGTTAAATTGGAGAATGGAACAAGAATTTCAGATTTAAGATATCTAGGTTATAAAGTATTTAAAGGGAAAAAACAATTAGTGGGGTTACCAGCAACTTATGCTAATAATGATGATGAGTGTGATAGTTTAGAAATATATTTAGAAGATAAAGTAATAGGTTTGAAGGTAATATTAAATTACTCTGTATTTAATGATTTAGATGTAATAACAAGAAGTGTTAAGTTTATTAATGAAGGACAAGAAGAAATAAGACTTTTAAGAGCGTTAAGTATGAGCATTGATTTTAGAGATGATGATTTTGAAATGATTACTTTATATGGTGCTCACAACAATGAGAAAAATATTGAAAGAAGAAAAATCGTATCAGGAATTCAAATGGTAGATAGTTCAAGAGGAGCGAGTAGTCCTCATCAAGCACCTTTTGTAGCATTAGTTAGAAAAGATACAAATGAGGATAGTGGAGAGGCCTATGGATTTAATTTTGTATACAGTGGGAATTTTACCGCACAAGTTCAAGTAGACCAATATAGAAATACAAGAGTTGCTATGGGAATTAATCCATTTGATTTTTCATGGTTATTAAAAGAAAATGAAGAATTTCAAACACCAGAAGTTGTTATGATTTACTCTAATAATGGATTAGGAGGAATGTCAAGAAAGTTTCATAATTTATATAAGGAAAATTTATGTAGAGGAGAATTTAAACATAAAGTTAGACCTATATTGATAAATAATTGGGAAGCTACATATTTTGATTTTAATGAAGATAAACTTATTAAAATTGCAGAAGAAGGTAAAAAACTTGGAATGGAACTTTTTGTTCTGGATGATGGATGGTTTGGACAAAGAGATGATGACAATACTTCTTTAGGGGATTGGGTAGTAGATAGAAGAAAATTACCTAATGGAATAGAAGGAATTGCAAATAAAATAGTAGATATGGGAATGGAGTTTGGATTATGGTTTGAGCCAGAAATGATTTCAATAGAAAGTAATTTATATAAAGCTCATCCAGAGTGGTGTATTCATGTACCAAATAGACCATATACAATGGGAAGAGGGCAATTAGTTTTAGACTTATCAAGAAAAGATGTTTGTGATTATATAGTTGAATCTGTATGTAAGATATTAGAATCAGCACCTATAACTTATGTTAAGTGGGATATGAATAGACATATTACAGATATAGGTTCTGAATTATTGCCAATAGAAAGACAAGAGGAAACAAGTCATAGATACATTTTAGGATTATATGATGTTATGGAAAGAATAACTGGTAGATTTCCTAATATATTATTTGAAAGTTGTTCAAGTGGAGGAGGAAGATTTGATCCAGGAATGCTTTATTACATGCCACAAACATGGGTAAGTGATAATACAGATGCTATTTGTAGGACAAAAATACAGTATGGGACTAGTTTAGCATATCCTCCAATAACTATGGGCTGTCATGTATCAACAGTAGCTAATCATCAAGTTGGTAGAATAACGCCACTTGAAACAAGAGGAAATGTAGCAATGGCAGGTAATTTTGGATATGAGTTAGATTTAACCAAATTAACTGAAGAAGAAAAGGAAATAGTTAAGGAGCAAATAAAAGAATATAAGGATATAAGAGAAGTAATTCAATTTGGTGATTTATATAGAATATTTAATCCTTTTGATGGAAATGAATCAGCATGGAATATTGTTTCAAAAGATAAAACACAGTTTGTTGCTACTTACGTAAAGGTTTTATCTTTGCCAGCAGCTCAAATTAGAACTATAAAGTTTAGAGGGCTAAATCCAGAGTATTTATATAAAGATATTAAAACAGGTGAAATATTTGCTGGTGATGAGCTTATGAATGTTGGTATAACAATTGAAAGAGTGAAACAAGACTTCTATAGCAAAAAATGGATATTTAAAGCGATTGGTTAAGGGAGAGTTTGTAATGAGTAAAGTTATTAATAAAAATGAAAGATATTTAAATATCACTAATGATATTATTAAAAATATCGGTGGTAAGGAAAATATTAAAGGGGTAGCGCACTGTGCAACAAGACTTAGAATTGTTTTAGATGATGATAGTAAAATAAATATGAAGGCTTTAGATGAAATAGATATGGCTAAAGGTGTATTTATGGTTGGGGATCAGCTTCAAATAATTTTTGGTGCAGGGTTAGTTAATGAAGTATATGAGATATTTGCTCAATATACTAATATGCAAAACATGTCACTTTCGGATATAAAAACTAAATCAGCTGAAAAACAAAACATATTTCAAAAAGCAATAAAATCGATTTCTGATGTATTTATAGAGATAATGCCAGCAATTCTTGCAGCTGCTTTATTATTAGGGATATCAGGACTTTTAGGGCAACAAGGTATTTTTGGTAAGCAATCTGTAGTTGAGATGTGGCCTTGGCTTGAAGGAATAAATAGATTTATATCAATAGTATCATCGAGTGTATTTGATATTTTACCATTAATAGTTGTTTATTCAGCAACTAGAAGATATGGAGGTAGACCAGTATTAGGACTAGTTATAGGAGCAATAATGCTTAGTTCAAAGTTAACAGATGCATATTCAGCAGCACAGGGAACTATTACTCCGGAAACTATTAATGTATTAGGGTTAAAAATACAATTAGTTGGATTCCAAGGTGGGGTTATTATTGCACTTATGATGGGAGCTGTTATATCTTATTTAGATAAATTTTTTGAAAGCAAAGTTGCTAATAGTATAAAGTTATTAGTTTCTCCAATGCTTACAGTATTTGTTTCTGCATTATTATTATTTACAGTAATTGGACCTGTTGGGCGTACATTAGCAAGTTTAATTACTACAACATTAGTTTGGACAACTACTAATTTAGGTGTTTTTGGATATATGGTATTTGCAGGTTTCCATCAGATAATTGTAATAACAGGTTTACATCATATATTTGGAGCAATAGAAAGTCAATTATTAGTTGATACAGGTGTAAATTTCTTAAATCCAATATTTTCGGTAGCAGTTGTTGCTCAAGGTGGAGCTGTTTTAGGATATTTAGCATTACATTGGAATGATGTAAAAGCAAGAGAAATGTGTATTCCAGCATTTACATCAACATTATTTGGTATATCAGAACCTGCTGTTTTTGGTGTTACTTTAAGAAATAAATATCCACTAATTTGTGGATGTCTAGCATCTGCTTTAGCAGGAGGATATATTTATATAAGTAAGTTAACTGCAATAGGTTTTGGAACAACTGCAGTACCAGGATTTGCAATAGTAAATTCAGCAAATAATGGATATTTAAATTATATAATAGCTCATTTAATTGCACTTTTAGGTGGCTTATTGATAACTATGATTTGGGGAAAAATGAATATTAAAGTTAATAAATAATTATTAAAATGCTGAATTGTAATTAAATTTATGATTCAGCATTTTAAATTTATAAATATAAATTATTAATATATTTTCTCTATTTTTTCTTATAATTATATGCTTTATAGAAGGACAAGCTTAAAAAAACTCATTACTTTATAATTTCACTTAAATCTTTTTCTATTTGTATTTTACCTCTGCCTAATTT
>CAYPES010000087.1:0-4881 GCA_964409925.1 uncultured Clostridium sp.
ATATTGGGATACTATTTATCGGGAAATTATTATGGAAATATAACTAAACAGATGGTAATTTGCACAATTACATTAGGAATAATTATGCTAATCATGATTCAAAAAACTCTAATTTTGTATTACAAGCAAAAGTTATTGTCTAAAACAATAGAGGATTATAAATCAGAGATTACAAGTAAAGACGAGCAAATCAAAAAGCTATCTGATGAAAAGTTTAAAATCAGTAAATTAAATCATGAATTTTATAACAGGCAGAAAGCTTTGGAAAAGAAAGTACAAGACTTTGTTAGCAATTCTAATGCAGAAACATCATCAGAGTTATCCGTTATGGAAAGCATAAATAATTTATCAAAAGGTTATACTGAAGAGTTAGAGAAAATAAAGAGTCTAGACAAATTAACATCTACAGATATTGAAGAAATAGATGACATGTTTAAATATATGCAATCTGAATGTAAAAATAATAATATAGATTTTAAATTGCAAATAAATGGAAATATTCATCATATGGTTAATAAGATTATACCTCAAGATAGGCTAGTGACACTAATTGGAGATCATTTAAGAGATGCGATTATAGCAATTAATGCAGGAGATAACAAATTTAGAAGTATATTGGCAATTTTGGGAATTAAAGATGAATGTTATGAATTATGTATTTATGACAGTGGAGTAGAATTTACAATAGACACCTTATCAAAATTGGGCATAGAGCAGATAACCACGCATAAAGACTCTGGTGGTAGTGGTATGGGATTTATTACAACATTTGAAACAATGAAACAAACTGGAGCAAGCTTAATAATAGACGAAAAGCGCAAACCATCAGCAAATGATTATACAAAAGCTGTAATTATAAGATTCGATGGAAAGAACGAGTACAGAATTTTCTCGTATAGATCTAAAGAAATAAAGAATAAAATTAAAAATAATAGAGCAATAATAAAAGATAGAATGTAAATTTCTATCTTTTAATATGAAAAGCTCTGTAAAAAATTTACAATTTTTATTGACACGATAAAAATATGGTGCTATAATTTAACCATAAAATCATAGGAAGACATAAAACAATTAAAACCCGATAGAGTTGCGGATCTATCGGGTTTTGCTATGTACTAATAAATTTAGTCATTAGCTCCGTTCTTCTTTTCATCTGAATTTTTGTGTTCGTGTGCTAAGAGCATTTGAACTAAAATCCAGATTAGATCATAGGAAGACATTATTACTCACTCCTTTCTACCTTTAAGCGAAAGGCACTCTACATAATAATACGAATAAAATGCAAAATCCCTCGAATTTTGTAATAACTGAAAAAACTTAATAAATTAATTTAAAATTGCAAACAATATAAAAAATGCAGGAAAGAAGTGTTTGTATGCGACAAGTGAAAGAAGATATTAATATAGATAAAGTTTATGGAAAAGATGCTTTGTCATCAGTTGATGATTTCATAAAAAATAATAATGTTGATTTGAATAATGGTTTGAGAGATGAACAAGTAAAAGTAAATACTGAAAAATATGGAACAAATGAGATTAAAGGAAGCAGACCGAAGAAGTGGTACAATTATTTTTTAGAGAGTCTATTTAGTCCGTTTAACAGTATTCTTATGGGAATAATTTTGGTACTTTTGTATACTGATGTGTATTTGTCTACAGAGCCAAGTTGGGCAAATATAATTGTAATTGCTGTATTAATAATTACAAGTACATTGTTAGAATTTTTTGAGGAATTTAGGTCGAATAAGGCTGCAGAAAAGTTAAAAGAATTGGTTGCAACAACTGTAAATGTGTTAAGAGATGGAGAAGAAAAGAAAATTCCAATAAAAGATGTTACTGTTGGGGACATTGTAAGTTTATCAGCAGGAAGTATGATACCAGCAGATGTAAGAATTATAGAAGCAAAAGATTTATATGTCGGACAATCTTCACTAACTGGTGAATCAGATGCAGTAAGGAAAGAATCTTATAGTAATATAAATGAAAAAATAGAAAATATATCTGATATAGATACTATATGCTTTATGGGCACAAACGTAATTAGTGGTAGTGCCAAAGGGGTGGCTATAAAAACAGGAGACGACACATACTTTGGAAAAATTGCAAATACATTAATAACAGGAAAACCTAAAACAGCTTTTCAAAAAGGAATTGAAAGTGTTAGCAAAATGCTAATAAAATTTATGCTTATAATGATTCCACTAGTATTTATATTCAATGTTACAAAACATGATGTATTAACAGCTTTTACATTTGCAGTTGCAATAGCAATAGGAATTACGCCATTACTACTTCCGGTTATTCTTTCGTCAAGTTTATCTAAAGGTGCAATAAAAATGGCAAAGAAAAAAACTATTGTAAAAAAGTTGGATGCTATTCAAAGCTTTGGTGCAATGAATATTCTTTGCACAGATAAAACAGGAACTTTAACAGAAGACAAGATTGTGCTAGAAAAATATTTGAATATACATGGAGAAGAAGATATAGGAGTTCTAAAACAAGCTTTTTTAAACTCGTACTTTCAAACAGGATTAAAAAATAATATAGATGAAGCTGTAATTGCCAGAGGATTAAAAAATGGAATGGGACAATTAATTGATAAATACAGAATAATAGATGAAATACCATTTGATTTTTCCAGAAGAAGATTATCCGTAGCTGTAACAAATGGAGAAGAAAAACAGTTAATAACAAAAGGAGCAGTCGAGGAAATTTTAGAAATTTGTACTTCAGCAGAATGCAACGGAAAAATTGAACAGTTATCAAAAGAAATAAAGGAAAATGTAAGAACTATTAGTCAAAAATTAAACGAAGATGGATTTAGAGTTGTAGCGGTTTGTCAGAAAAATAATGTGGAAAATAAAAAGGATTATAATGTATCAGATGAAAAAAATATGACATTAATAGGATTTATAGGGTTCTTAGATCCACCTAAAGAATCAGCAAAGGTAGCAATAGAAAAATTAAACAATGCAGGAATAAGAGTAGTGGTGCTAACAGGGGATAATGCAGAGGTAACAAGATGCATTTGTAATAAAGTTGGAATAAATTCAAAAAATATTGTACTAGGAAGTAAAATAGATAAATTATCTGATGCAGCGCTTACTCGAATTTTAAAGAAAACTAATATATTTGCAAAATTATCACCAATACAAAAAGCAAGGATAGTTAGATTACTAAAAGAAAATGACAACATTGTAGGATATATGGGGGATGGAATAAACGATTCTCCATCACTTACCAATTCCGATGTTGGAATATCTGTAGATACTGCAGTAGACATTGCAAAAGAATCGGCTGATATAATTTTGCTAGAGAAGGACTTAAATGTACTGTTAGATGGAGCAAAAGAAGGAAGAAAAACCTTTGCAAATTTAATGAAATATATAAAAATGGCAGTAAGCTTTAACTTTGGAGAAGTATCATCGGTTATCATAGCAAGTATATTATTGCCATTTTTACCAATAACGCCAATACAGTTGCTAGTCCAAAGTTTGCTATATGATTTTGGACAATTAACATTGCCATTAGACAATGTAGACAAAGAATATTTAAACACTCCAAAAAGATGGAATATAAAGGATATAAAGAATTTTACACTATTTATGGGACCTCTTAGTTCATCTTTCGACATGATAGTATTTGCCGCACTTTGGTTTATATTTGGAATAAGAGAAGCGGCAATATTCCAAACGGTATGGTTCTCGTATGGAGTAGTCTCAAACTTAGTTGGAATGCATATTATAAGAACTGCAAAAACGCCATTTGTACAAAGCAATGCGAGCAAAATGGTTTATTCATCCTCAATATTGCTAAGTATAGTTGCTATACTATTCCCATACACTCCAATTGGACATATAATAGGACTTGCTTCAATATCATTAAAATATTTGGTGGTTATAATAGGAGTACCAATATTGTACTGCTTCGTAGCATTAGTAGCAAAGAAAATATATGTAAAAAAATATGGGGAATGGATATAAAATTTAATTAAATATTTTGTTTGAGCTTGCAAATATGTTTTTATATCAGTAAAATATTACAAATATATTATAGTTAAGAAAAAATATTGAAAAATGCAAAGTGTTATGATAATATAAAAATACAGAATACTCAAAAGAGAAAATTAAAAACCTTGAAAGCCTTGAGACTGTAACACACAATACATTTTACTTTATGTGTATGAGATACTTTAATATTTTTATAAAATTTCGCAGCTCATATCGAGCGCACGTAACTCATGTGACGACACGATATTTCGGCTTATTTTATAAAAATATTAAATTATCTCTGCTAAATTATAGTAAACTGTAACAAATAGCTTTATGAAAAAAATAAAAAATGGAGGTAAAAGAATGAGAAAGAGAACAGATGAAAATCAAAAAATGGAGAAAGGAATACGAGGAATAACTCTAATTGCGCTCGTTGTAACTATTATAGTGCTTTTGATACTTGCGGGAGTAAGTATACAGATGTTATATGGAAATAATCGGATTATTGAATCAATCAGCAAAAGCAAAAAAAGAAACAGACGTTGGTTCTGAAAGAGAGCAAATAAGCTTGGCATATACTAGTGTACTAATGCAAAAGACAACAACAGAAAGCTTAGAAAATGAAGTTGAAGCTATCGAGTTAGAAAATGAAATAAATGATACTTATGGAGCAAATACAGTAACAGTAACAGAAAACGGTGATGGAACTTTAAAAGTTGTATATGAAGTTTCTAAAAGAGTTTATATAGTGGGAAATGATGGAAAAATAGATTCACCAGTAAATTACGAAGAAATTTTTAAAACAGCAACTAAACATCCAGACCAAGAGGATACAAATGATATAGGAATTGCAGAAGACGGAAGTGCAGTGAATTTGGATTTGTGGTTAT
>CAYPES010000088.1:0-4055 GCA_964409925.1 uncultured Clostridium sp.
ACTTGCTGTTAATGATAAAGGCATATCTTGTGCAAACATTTCACCTAAATAACCGCTAAGAATTAGTATACCCTTAGAGTGAGTTGAACCAGACATTTCAACTTCTCTTTCAATATCTATAATTCCGTTTTTTCCAACATAAGTATTTGCAGTAATTCTAGCAGGTAAACCGAAAGAATAATCCCCAATATTCATAACAGTTAAACCATTTATTTGTCCAACTTTAGAACCTGAAGTATCAATCAAAAGAGTGCGATTATCAATCATCTCAGTATATTTTTCATTATACTTTTGAATTCTTTCATCCCTTTGTGCAAGAGCTTCGTCTACTATGCTACCAGTTATTACTTTTTCTCTACGTAACTTTGCAAGTGTGGCTGCTTCACCAACTATCTGAGTAATTTCACTAAATCTAGTTGAAAGTTTTGTTTGATCATTTGCAAGCCTTGATGCATATTCTATAATTTTAGACATACCAGATCTATCAAGTGGTGGAAGTTCTTCGTTTTGGCAAAAGCCCTGAACAACCCTTGCAAGTTTATTCATATTTTCTGCGGTTAAAGGAGCATCATCCTCAAATTCAACTTTTATTTTAAATAATTTTCTAAAATCAGCATCTACAGAAATTAAAGCTTGGTATAATTGTTCATTTCCTATTAAAATTACTTTTAAATTAAGAGGAATAGGTTCAGGCTTTAAAGAAACCATAACCATTGATGAATGCTGGTCAACTAAATTTTCAATTCCTAATTCCTTAGTTCTTAAAACTTTTTTAAATGTTTCATAGCAAGATTGATTAGCAACAAGGTCAGCAGCTTGCATTATTAAATATCCGCCATTAGCAATGTGAAGTAAACCAGGTTTTAGCATCGTGTAATCTGTTTTTAAACTTCCATAATAATTTTCATACTCTAACTTACCAAAAATATTAGGATATGAATAGTTAGAATCCATTATAACAGGAGCGCCTTCGCGAGTGCTATTATCTATAAATAAATTTACTCTATAATTTATCCAAGGCTTTGGACTTTCTTGCTTTTGCTGTTGAGCCTGATTAGCATTTTTCGAATTGTCATCAGATACTAAAAAGGCACTTACATTTTTTAAAATATCTTTCTTAATATCATCTAAGAATTTAGTAATTTTTTTATTCCTTTTAAAATTAGATTTTATATAATTTATATGTGCGTTAACAGTTAAAAGAGCAACATTTGATTGCCATTCATTAATTTTTTGGTCTGATTCTGATTGAATAGCTTTTATTTGAGATATAGCTTCCATAACATGCTGCTGAACAATTGCAGATTTGTCTTCAAATTCCTTTTTAGTATCATCATCAAGTTTTTCGAATTCTTCTTCCTCAATAGTTTTACCATTTATAACTGGCATCATGTAAATTCCATTAGTTGCAGACTTTACTTGGAAACCATATTGAGAAGAGGTTTCATTAAGTTTATCCATTAATGAAGATCTTTTCGCATCATATTCTTGCTTTATTAAAGCCTTTTCCTTTTCGAAATCATCGTTATTAAAAGTTTCTTTTATATCATGTTTTATATCTTTAATAAATCTATCCATTGCATCTCTAAATTCTTTTCCTTGACCAGCAGGAAGAGAAACTGCAATAGGTTCATTTGGATTATCAAAATTATAAATATAACACCAGTCTTGAGGTATTTTCTTCTTTTTAGAAATACTATCCAAATAGTGTTTGGTGTACATTGTTTTACCAACTCCACTTGGCCCCTCTATATACAAATTATAACCGTTAATATCAACATTAAGCCCAAACTCTAAAGCCTTAATACCTCTGTCTTGACCTATACCAGTTGATATTGGCTCCAAACTTTCAGTAGTTTCAAATTTAAAAAGGTTTGGGTTGCATGTAGATTTTAAACTTTTATATGAAAGTTCATATTCATTCTTCATTAGTAATTCCTCCTATATTTTATCTTTTTGGTATTAAAAATTGACGAACTTAAATTTTTAAGCAAACTATCAACGTTAAAATGAAAGTGTCATCAATATAGCATCATATGTATTATTGTAATATTTTTTTCTTAGACCGACTTCTTTGAAATTATACTTTTTATATAAATTAATTGCAATAGAATTTTGAACATTTACCTCTAAATTTAAAGATTCTATTTTAGATGATTTACAATAAGAAATTAAATACTCGAGCATAGATGATGCAATACCTAAATTACGCATATTTTTTCTAGTAACAATATTCATTAAATCTGCTTCATCCAAAACAACTTTTAGTCCAGCAAAACCAACAATGTTATTTTCTAAATCCTTTGCTACAAAATATTTAGAAAAAGGAGAAGAAAGCTCTTCTTTTAAAGTGGTATAATCCCAAAACTCATCAAATTCAGATGTTAGTAAATCTTTAATATTTTCTAAATCATTAAAGTTCATTATAGAAATTTCAACAGAACTATTTTTCTCCATCTTTTGCCCTCTCTGCTTGAGACTTCCTTAAATAAAGGGGAGATATGTAGTTTGAATCTCCATACAAGCCTTTTAAATACTTGTCATAAGCACATATTGCTAAAGAAATGCTAGACTGCATATTATTATTAGAAAAAGCTAAACTTAAAGATGAAGATGAAAATTTTTCCTGTATTAAATTTTTATATAAAATGCTTCCGTCACCAACAAAAGTTATAGTTTTTATTTCAGTATCTTTGCACAAGCCAGAAAAATTATTTAGTACAGTATTTATATTCTCTGCAATATTATCTCCAATTTGTGAATAAGTATTATCTCTAAGCGAAAATAATGCAGAATAAACATTTTCGTTTTTGCAATCTATAATTGGAAAAATAAGAGAATTTTCATTCACATTATAAGCTAAACTTTCAAGAGAAGTAACCCCAACAGTAGGAATATTCTTTACATCTGCAAATGCTTTCATTGTAGCAATTCCAATTCTGATTCCCGTAAAAGAACCAGGACCTAAACAGCATGCAAGTAAATTTATATCATCTAAAGATATATTTAATTTTTTAAACATATCGTCAATCATAGGCATAAGCTTTTGCGAATGAGTTTTCTCATCAGCATTATTTTCTTCAATTAAAATATTAAAATTTTTATTTTCATCAACTTCAACAATTGCTACAGAACAATTTTTAGAAGAAGTATCAACTGATAATATTTTCATTTATTAATTTCCTCAATTCTTAGTTTTCTTAAATCTGTATTTTCAATATCTCTTGAAAAAGTAATTTTTATATAGCTATTTGGAAGAATATCTTCAATCATTTCTCCCCATTCGAAAATACAAATGCCACTTTGTAAATATTCTTCTCCACCAATAGCGTAAAATTCATCAACATCAGATAATCTATATAAATCAAAGTGGTAAATTTTTTGATTATTTGCATCGTATTCATTTACAATAGTAAAAGTAGGACTAGAAATTTCATTTTCCAATCCAAAATATTTTAATACACCTTCAGTAAATTTTGTTTTTCCAGAACCCAAATCTCCTGATAAAACTATTATAGAACTATTATTTAATTTTGATGCAAAGTCACTTGCAAATTCGATAGTCTCATTTTCTGAATGTGAAATAAATTCGTACATACAAAATTCCATTCCTTTCTCGCTTCGCTCAAAGGCACACATAGGAATGAAAGATTTTTAATTTCTTTCAAACTAATTCTCCTTAATATATCTACATATATTTTATATTAATATGACGAATTTTGCAATCTCTATATTAATATTTGTAGATAATTTTAGTTACAGTTCGCTAACTATGTTGTTTATTTTAAGAGTAAAATGAGCTGTTATATATAATTAAAGCTCAATTTCAATTGACAAAGTTCTCTATAAAAAGTATAATAATTTCTATATTAATGATGTATGAAATATTATTTTTTGTATTATTAACGACCAAAAAGAATGCTCTGATGGTCGAGAGGAGACTTTGGATGGAAGACAAGAAAAAGTATATTAGAAACTTTAGTATAATTGCCCATATTGACCACGGTAAATCTACTTTGGCAGACAGATTGATTGAAATGACAGGCGTTCTTTCT
>CAYPES010000088.1:4065-4843 GCA_964409925.1 uncultured Clostridium sp.
AGTATTGGATAATATGGATATAGAAAAAGAACGTGGAATAACAATAAAATCACAAGCAGTTAGAATGAAGTATAAAGCAAAAGATGGAAATACTTATGAATTTAATTTAATAGATACCCCAGGACATGTTGATTTTAACTATGAGGTATCAAGAAGCTTGGCTGCATGCGATGGAGCCATTCTTGTTGTGGATGCCAGCCAAGGAGTTGAAGCACAGACTCTTGCAAATGTATATTTGGCATTAGACAATAATCTGGAAATATTACCAGTAATAAATAAAGTAGATTTGCCAAATGCAAGACCAGATGAAGTAAAAAATGAAATAGAAGATATAATAGGAATACCAGCTCAAGATGCTCCATGCATATCTGCAAAAACAGGATTAAATGTAGAACAAGTATTAGAAAGAATAGTAACAGATATTCCAGCACCAACAGGAGATGAGAATGCTCCATTGCAAGCTCTAATATTTGATTCTATATATGATAACTATCAAGGAGCTATTGCATATGTGAGAATTAAGAATGGAACTGTAAAAGTTGGAGATAGAATTAGACTAATGGCATCGGGCAAAACTTTCACTGTAACAGAAGTTGGATATTTTGAACCAGGTTCATATTCTCCAACAGATCAATTAATGGCAGGAGAAGTAGGATATATTGCAGCAAGCATAAAGAGTCTATCAGATATACGTGTTGGAGATACAATTACAGTTGATGATAAACCGGCAGAAAAACCATTACCAGGATATAAGAAAGTAAATCCTATGGTATATTGT
>CAYPES010000089.1:0-4810 GCA_964409925.1 uncultured Clostridium sp.
ATTTACCTTAATGTAATAAACTGAAGTATTTAATAAATCATTATCAATATTATATTGGCTAGCTAAATTCGCGATTGATATTATATCATGTATTCGTACTTCTTCGCTATTTTCATATTTATAAAATTGACTATTAAATTCATCAATTTGTTTTTGTTCTATTCTATCTGAAATCTGGCCCCCAAAATTTCCAAAGATACTAAATAGGTAAACTCCAAGTGATAATATCATAACTCCTACTAAAACAGTTGCTGCCATAAGTAAAGCTTTACTTGCATTCTCCACTATTTAGTACCTCCTTTTTTATTTTTCTTCTATTTCCATTTTTGTTATTCTTCCATTGTTTTTATCATATGCTATTTTAGGTTGTTTAAAAATTTTTCTAGTTAAATCTGTTTGTGCATCACATAAATCTTGGTATTCTTGTACTTGAGATGGTACTTGTGAATCAAAATAACTTTTTAGTGTCTCTTTTGACATCTTTTCCCACTGTACAATTTTTTTTGTTACTTTTTGACCGTTAATATTTGATGTTAATGTTTCATTACCTTTTTTAGTAATATCACTAGTTAGCTTTTCATAACTTTCTACTAGTTTTGTTCCAGTCATTTCTAATGAAAACTTGTAGCTACTATTGTATTTACTGTCATCCATATTTTGTGGCAAGCTTTTAAATTTTATAACTAAATCTATATTTGTGTAACCATCTTCCTGAGTTCTCGTATTGTAATCTGACACTCTATTTGCAAGAGACAATATCTCGCTGCCATAAGCGCCATCTTTGTTATACACTTCATAGGGTTGATTAAAATCAGTTGCCTGTTCAATTGCTTTTGCATTTTCTTCTGTTTGTTTTAAATTAGAAAATTGCGTATACGCAAATACTAGCATCCCTATTATCATCATTCCAATTAGAACGCTTCCTGCCATTTCTAAGGCTTTTGTTGCATTTTCCATAGACTTTTCCCATCCTCTCTATGTGTGTTTATGCCATTGAAGACATACTGTTAAATGATGATGTCATACTTGTTAATCCGATAAATACTAATGGTACTATCAAATATCCAACAAATAATGCTACCATTGGAGCAAAGCCTATTACTTTGCCAATCATGCCTTTTTTAGATATTAATCTGTTATTTGATTCTTTTCTTCTTTCTTGATAATAATCTCTTTCAGAATCTAACTCATCAAAAGCTTCTGCAATAGGAATTTTTTCTACAGCTGCCTGCATACTTTCTACTAGACGGATAAATTCTTTGAAGTTAACGTCATCCTTCATTTCTTCTAGTGCTTCCCAAGGTCCACTTTCATAATTGTTTACACATTTCGTAATTGGTTCCTTAAATATATTCGAATACCTTTCTAGCCACTCTAGAATCATTTCAACATTTACTCTTTCAATTCTCATAAGCATAAGTATGATTGTCTGGAACTGCATTACTTCATTTTCCATTTCCATTTTTCTCATCTTTGCTTGGAAGAATAGTAACCAAACAGGTAAATTATAGCCTATTATGGCAAATACCATAGCTAGTATCATTTCAAACCAACTTAGGTATTCACTATTAACTTTTCTTAACTTTTCTAATACTCTTTCAGCAGCTGTTGATATTTCTTTATCGGTGCTACCGGCATAGTCTTTAGACTTTTTCATAGCTTTTTCAATATCAGCTTGGGTTGTATCTGTTTTTCCTTTAAATTTATCTAGAAATTTATTATCACTTATGGTAAGTTCTTCTGCCTTCTTTAAGTCTTTTCCTGACATTTCACCAACTATATCATATGTAGTTGTTGGTTCAGTATATATATAATTAATTTCTATCTTATGTAATTGTCCAAAAATTATTATAGATGCAAAGAAAGTAATAAGTGTTAACAATAATCTTTTTACATATATCCATTCTATCCTATCTTTAGAAGCAGAATCTTTAATTAGATTTTTAAGTTTTCTTCTTTCTTTTGTTCCTTCTTTAGGTATAAACATATCAACTATATTTTTAATAATTGGTATATTATATACTTTTTCTTCCCATGGATGTTCTGGTCTTGAATTAATAACTGTTGATCCATTATCCTTTAGTTTTCTTGTTAAGATATAGCAGACAAATGTTAGTATAACAATTAATAATTGTACAACCATACCATTTTTACCATAATAGAAAGCTTTTGTAAAATTAAATTGTGATACAGCCCAACTCTTAATTGGTTCTAATGCTAATAATGGTAAAATTGATATTACAGATAAACTTTGGAATACATAATCCAATTTATCTCTTTTTAATATCTCTAACTGCATCTCTTGGCTTATGTTATTTAAGTTTTTTAAGTATAGAGATGTTTTATCTACTGTTCTATCTCCAAATTCTTTTGTAAGATATGAAATTCCTGCAAACTCTTTCAAGTAACTATTTGGAGCTATATCGTAATATTTTTCCAGTTCGCTTTCAGGATCATTTGATATTAGTATTTCATATATTTTTTCTGCTTGTCTAGACATTTCTGGTGCAGCGTCGCCTTGGGCAACTTGATATATAGCCTCCTCAACCATATTAAATTCATGATATGCATGTCTAATTTCAGCAAAGAAGTCTATTTGTTGAACTAGTAATTTATTATCAATTTTATCGACCATTCCATCAACTAAAGTATCTATCATAAACAATTCAAAAATTAATATTATGGCCATTAATAGTGTGTTACTTTTGGTGATAAACACGATTATTAATGTTACTGGAATTATTATAACTAGTGCCTTTGTTAATATTGCTGATGTTTGCTTTCTTGTTAAGTACTCATCATCAATATTTATTATTTCTAGTCTTCTTCTTATCTTAAATAAATATCTTTTTGTTATAGGAGATTTTATATATATAGTATATAATTTTTGATATATTACTTCCCATGAAAATGACTTTTCTTTAGTACCTTCTCGTAATTGCTTTATTTGCATAGCATCTGATGATCTTAATTTTTTGCTAAGAGCCACATATGCTATAACAATTATTATGAAAACCATTCCGTACTCCAGCCATCATATATAATATTAAGTTGCTATTCATGTTAACGTTCTCGCACCTCCTTTAAGATGATGTTTAGTTATTTTCTTGTATCATATCTGATTCTCTATGTGCTTCTATTCCCCAATTTCTCTTTACAAATTTTTTGAATTCTTCTGCATCATTATCATCCATATTATTTAGCATCTCTTTTATGTTTTTATCACTTATTGGATTGGTTATTACATAAGTTCCATCATGATATTCCAATACATTTCTATATTGATATAATTCTCTGTTTGTTGTTTTTGTAAAGAAAATTGTTGCATTGTCCATAAATTTGTCTATCTTGCCTTCCATTGTCTTTTCTTTTCTGTAATCATTTGTGTATTCATTCTTTTCTTCTACTGGTATACATTCTGTTATTCTTTCTATATATCTTCTTCCTCTAAAGTCTTTAACTAAGTGAATATCAAAGTTTAATACTTGTACAACCTGCTCTTCTGCAGTCCTTTCATCTTTGAATACACCAGCTCTTAACATAGAGTTACGAAGTGCTGTTACTAAATCTGGAAATGTTTTAGCGTGGTGAGTAAATAATGTAAATTTAGAAGCAACCTGTGCTGATTGAATCATCCAAGATGCTACGGGATCTGTTGCAACCTCACCGATGATGTTAACAGAACCATCAGTCTTTTTCTGAACGTCCAAGCAGGCTTGTCCAGAAATTGTTTCTGTTTCACGCATTGATAATATGTTTCTTGTTGGGTATATTTTTCTTAAGTGAAGCTCGAATGCTGTTTCTGTAATACGAAGATTCATTGTTTCGTATATATTTTCTATCATCGCCATAAGCATTGTTGTTTTACCACAACCCTGCTCACCAGTAAGTGATATAATTCTCGCTCCTTTTACTAAGTATTTTAATAAATCTATTGTGTCCTCTTTTCCAGGGAATTTAACTATTTGTTCTAGTGTTGCACGCTTAACATCGAATTTTCTTACGAAGAAAGCCCATGTTTCTGACATACTTGGTCTAACAACAACTACACGAGAGCCATCTTTCATTTCGTTAATCTTATAACCATTTGTATCTGATAATTGTCCTGGGTTATTAAATTTATATATGTTTTGGCAAACTCTTTTTAATTCAGCTTCTGTACCAAAAGAAAGAAACGCTAAACGAATTGATTTACCTTGGAACATTATCCAAATACTGTCACAAGCACGTGGTACTTTGTGTTCAGCAATTTGTCCTAGATAATCTCCATCTGTTTGAGCAACTTGGCTTAAGAAACTTTCAGGAAGTCCTGATACACCACCAGAGATACCATCTATATTCATATCTCTTATTTCATCTATGCTGCTGTAACCTTTATATTGTTGGTATATTCTTTGTACAACAACATTTAATTTGTCTTGAAATGTTAGTGCAAAGTTTTCTTTCTCGTATATATCATCAATTTCTTCAGGTGTTATAACATATGATGGTTTTGACTCTCCAGCTATATATTTTAAATCTGCTAAATTGTATTTTTTTATAATTTCTGTTAAAGCTTCATATCCAAACTCAGATTTATACATATATAATATAATGTCAAATTTGTCTTGTGATGTTAATAATGATGGAATATCAAACGGAATCGCTTTTGATACGTTTGTTTCATTAATTCCATATTCATTGTAAAGCATATCATATATTAATTCTTTAATATATTTTTTATCATTAACATCTCCATATGTACAACCTTTAAGAGCTTTTTTCAATTCGTATTTTTTATTTTTTCTTCTTTTTAATTCTTCTTCCGAAA
>CAYPES010000090.1:0-4807 GCA_964409925.1 uncultured Clostridium sp.
TTTATTATTTTGTTTGATATATTCGGCTTTTGGGTTATTTTTTCCTACATGCTTTTCTGAAAGTTCCTTGTTTTGTTTTTCTGCTCTTAAAGACCAATCTATCTGCAGTAAGTTTTTTAAGAAAAGTTCCTTGCAGTCATATACAAATTTTTGAGTTTTGAAGTATTCATTTTTATCTGAAAAATATCTAGTTAAGCCTTTTTGTAGTATAGTTCCTTTTTTTACTATCTTTACTGCTTCAGCTTTTTTACACTTATTTCCCTTTTCATCGTAATAATAAGTTCTTGCTGCTCGCTTTTCTTCTGCTATTTCTGGAACATCTAATTTCTTTCTTTCACTAAAAATCAGATGGCAATGCTTATTTATTATTCCATTTTTGTTATTTTGATGAATCGCACATGAACATTCAACATCATATTTATTTTTAAAACTATCACATACCTGTTGAGCAGTAATTGTAGCAGTTTGAGGTATTCCTATTATTAGTTCTCTTGCTTCACAACACTTTCCTCCAGCTTTTACTTCTCTGTGTCTTTCTTGACTTTCTTTTGCTAACATCTTCCAAAAATCATCATCTGCAGTATTGAAATAATCAATTATGTTTTCCTGTTTATCTTTATTTGTTACATATTTTATTCTGCCTTTTACATTGGTCAATTTTCTACTGCTTAAATACCCTGCCATATATCTCACGCCCCTCTCTTTTTTTCTCCTGGATCATCATACCATACTTTGCTACTTTTGTAAAGTAGCGAAAAATCACCCATAGAACATTTGCTACTCAAATGCACTATGGATTTTTCGTTGGGGTACACCCCAAACCCCTATCGCATATTTATAAATAAACATGCTTAACAATACCTATTTTAAGATAGGTATTGCAGGGGCTATCTCGCCCCTACGAAAGGCTTTCGCCTTTTCCACCCTCGCCCTACCGCGCTACATTGATAATATAAAATTATCAATTCCGTTTGGTTTTATTTCAGCATAGCCTACGAAGTAATAGGTTTTTCTCGATATACTCTGGTATTGTCGTTGTATAAGGCTTGTATTTTTCGGCTTGTATCACAATGCTTTTTATTGACAAGTTCGTTTGTTTTATGATATAGTGTAGAAAAATTATCATAAAAGGTGGTATTTTTATGGAAGAAAAAAAATATAGTGTAAAAGATTTGTGTAATATTTTTAATATAAATACAAATACTTTTCCTAGCATAGCAAAAAGATTAGAAATCAATACTGAAGAATTTTGTAAAACGGAAATAAACGAATTTAATTCTCCAAAAAAATATTATAATGAATTAGCTTATAAAAAAATAGAAGAATATGCTTTATCTAAAGAAAAAAACAAAGTTGTAAAAGAAAAGGAAGTTTCAAAATATCTGCAGAAGATAGAAGATAAAGAAAAAACTATTGATGATCTTCGTAAACAATTAGATTTTACACAAAAATTGCTTGTAGCTGAAAAAGGAGAAAAGCAACAACTGCAGCAACAAGTTTTTCTTCTTTCTGAAGATAATAAAAAAATGTCTGAACTAGAAACTATGAACAAAACAATATTATCTACAAATGAATCATACATGAAAGAAAATCACAACCTGCAGGGAGAAAAGTATAAACTAGAACAAGAATTAGAAAGATTAAAAAATAGAAGTTTCTTTGCTAGATTATTTAATAAAAATTAAAATTTGACATATAATAAAATTGATGTTATAATAACATTAGCTAGCAAAATCGTTTGAAGACACGATGTTGCACGAGATATGTTCCCGCATATCTCATTTTTTTGTTTAAAAAAAAGAAAAGAGCAGAGTTCCCGCTCTGCTCACAAAGATTATTCTTTGTTTTTGTCTTGGTTTTCATTGTTATTATTGCTAAGCAATAATAAAACAATTAATCTCCAGATTAAATCAAATGAAGACACTTGTGTTGCACCCCCTTTCTGTAAGGGATTACCCCAAACGGGGTTGGTGCTAGTATATATTATTCTGAACAATTTGTCCAGCTACTGCCTTATTTATCTTCTCTATTAGACATTGAATATTCAATACAATTAAGAATAAGGGTATTCATAGAAACATTATGCTTGTTTGAATAGTCTGCGATTTCTTTATGTAGTTCTTCTGGTAATCTTAAAGTAAATTTTATATCTACATTTTTATAATTTTCTGGTTTAAATTTTTCAAATTTCATTTTACTCACCCTTATATAATATAACCATTTTTTAACCTATATTAACACCATTAAAATATGCCGTTGCTTTTTAAGGTCATAAATGATAAAATCGTTATAAGAGGTGAAAAAAATGTTGTATTTAGATGTAGCAATATATTTCAATTTATTACCTGCAGAAACAAAAATAATAATACTGCAGATATTTTGTCTTACTTTAGAAGTAGTATATTTCTTTTGGTTAAGAAAATTTTTTAATGAAGAAGAAAACAGATTAAGAGAACAATACCAGAGTGAATTGTAAAAAACCCTGGGGTGTTAGAAAAACTTAAACAGTAGAAAAAATAAAGAGGGGCAAAGCCCCTTTTCTGATTATTAAAATATAGATATAGAATAAAAAAACAAAAAATAGTATTTTTTGTTGATATATATAGTGTTTCAAAGATTTTTAATACCCCCACTTTGCTACACCTTTTGGTTTTTCAAAACGGGGGTAAATTTTTATAACATTTTTTGTAAATCTTCTATTAATTTTTTTATATCTTCTTTAGATAATTTTGTTACTTTTTTCTTTATTTTTGACAACTCTAATTTACTATCTTGACTTAATTCTTCTCCAAATTGTTCTTCATATAATTGGCTTGTAACATAAGCATTTCCTCTAGAAAACAACTCTACATTTAATGTATAAATATTTTTCTTGTCTTGTTTAGAAAAAATAAATTTGTTTTCTAACAAATATTTTCTGTCTTTGTAGAAATATTCATCATGTCCTCCATAACTTTCTATAAAATTTTTATCAAACGAGAACTCATTGTTCCAGTTTACTGAATTTACTACATATACAAGCATTTTACTTATAGCTCTATTTTTCTTATTAAAAGAAAGCACCCTTGTAAGTTCTTCTGGATTTCCTACATAGAAAGTTCCTTTTTTTCTTTTCATTTCAGAGCTATAAGTTGTTTCTGTAGATAATAATTCTCCTGATTCTTGGTCTACCGATTGAGTTATTTTTGTTATTCCTTTTTTTTGATATTTTTGTAGTTGTTCTTTTTCTTCTGCAGGTAATGATTCATTTGCTTTTTTAAAATCTTCGTTCATTAGTCTATTGTTCCTCCTTTTGTAGGAGATACAAAAAATACTACCCTCTCTAGGTAGCATTTTAAAAATTTTTCTTTACACTTTGTAAAATTTTTTCTTTAAAATATTGACACATCTGTCGCTTTAGTCTATAATAATAGTAGCGAAAGGCAATTTGAATGGTTATGCCTTTCAGATATGCCGAAGCTACCGCTAATAGCTGAGGCTTTATTTTTTTATCTCATTTTTATGATGTGATTATATACTTAGTAAGAAATATTGTCAATAAATTTTGTAATCTTTTTTTATCTTTAGGGGTAATTTATCAAAACAAAGAAAATAATGGCTTAAAAACCAACCTCGCAAAAATGAGATAGGTTTGACAAGTAGTTTTAAATGATATATAATGACAATGCCAAAGAGAGGATAAGGAGCAACGCTGGGGAGCGACTCTGAACGGCTCAATGGTCGACGGTATTGTTAATCAATACATAAGAGAGTAGGCAACTATTCTCTTTTTTTTGCAAACAAAAAGAAACCTCTTGCGAGATTCCTTTTTGTTTTGGGTTAATCTTTCTTTTTCTTGTTGGAATACAAGCACTGACCAAAAGTCATGATCATGTATGCAGTGTAAAAGTCAACATTGAAAAGCTTGGTAGCTCCCCAAGTTGCAAAAAGCACGATAGCCAGGATTCCAGCGGTAGCCAGGACAAGAATGAAAGAGATTCCGTTAGCCTCAGCTGCACAATCTTCAACAAGTCCTGCAATTACAACAATCGCAAGGATAATCAGAACATTGAGAATATCAATGCCGAGATGAATGTACATGAAGGCTTGGCTCTGTTCTGCCCAGCCCCAGCTTTGAACCAAAAAGCTCAACCCGAAGCAAATAAACCATAATGCAAACTTTTTCAACATAATATGTTCCTCCATTTATCTTTTATTGTTGCTATGACTTACTATATGTAAAACCAAAAAGTTAGAGGTAAAATTCCTCCACTAATTAGTGTAAACAGGAATTAAATCTATATAAAACCTATCTTTATTATACTACAAATCAATACAAAATTCAAATTTTGCTACATTTCTAGGTCAAAATCATCTTTTTCTATTTGTTTTTGTTCTTTTGAGAAACTTTGATCTTCAATGTGTAAATCATTGTTTCTTTTATCTTGATATAGTTCTATTCTGTTTTTAGGTTCTATATATAAATCTTCTTGTAACGAAACTAATTTTTTAATTCTTTCAAACATATTTGATATTTTACTTTTTAAAAATTCAATAACTTTTGGTTTGTCTTTTGTTTTGGTCTCTGGTTCATAATCATTTATAATTATCTCTTGAACTTTTCTCATAACATGATTACTATTGTTGTCCTGAAGATATCTAATATCTCTATTTATATCATTGTGTTGTTTTACTTCATTTTTGACTCTTTGCTTGTATATTGCTTGTGTTTCTTCAACAAATCTATAAACTTTATATTCGTTTTCTTCAAAATTTCTTATTGAAAAACTTTTTATTCCATAACCTTTTTTAAAATCTTCTAAAGCAT
>CAYPES010000091.1:0-4745 GCA_964409925.1 uncultured Clostridium sp.
GGAGGAGTTCGAAGAAGCTCCGACCGAGGATTTTCATGTTGAACTTTTATAAAAACATAATTTATAAGCTTAAATATAATATTTAATTAAATTCTAATCATAAAACATTATCTTGTAACCTAAAGGATTTGTTGACTAATTCTACATTTTATAGTATTATATAATTGTTGAATAATCTATAAAAAGAATAGGAGTTAATTTATATATATGTTATGTTCAGTTTGTAAGAAAAACACAGCTGTAATTTTTGTAAATAAACAAGAAAAAGACGGAAAATCAGAATTAGAAGGGCTTTGCTATGACTGCGCAAAGAAAAGAGGCATAAATCCAATAGATACAATGGCAAGGCAAGCTAATTTATCAGATAAAGATATACAAGACCTTACCAATAAATTAGATGATATGTTCAAAAATTTATCAGTTAATATAAATGATATTGATGAAGAAGAAATTTCTAATATGATCAATGATGAAAATGCAGATATTGATGCTCAAGGACAGGGAGTTCCTTTAGGCTCAATATTCTCAGGAATATTTGGCATTAGACCAAATAATGAAGCTGCTGAGGAATCATCAAATTATTCTTCTAATGGTACACAAAAAGTTAAAGAGAAAACTAAGCAGAATAAGAAGAGAAAAGCATTAGATACATATGGAACAAATCTTACAGTAAAAGCAAAGAATAATCAAATAGACAGAGTAATTGGAAGAGATAAAGAAATTGAAAGAATGGTTCAAATTTTAAATAGACGTTCTAAAAATAATCCATGCTTAATTGGAGAACCCGGGGTTGGAAAAACTGCGATAGCACAAGGGTTAGCTCTAAGAATTGCAAGTGGCAATGTGCCAGCAAAATTATTAAAGAAAGAAGTATATCTTCTAGACATGACGTCAGTAATAGCTGGGACTCAATTTAGAGGGCAATTTGAAGCCAGAATGAAAGCCATAATAGATGAGTGCAAAAATGATGGAAACATTATACTTGTAATTGATGAAATTCATAATATAATAGGCGCAGGTGATGCAGAGCATTCTATGAATGCTGCAAACATCCTAAAACCATCTCTTGCAAATGGTGAAATTCAAATGATAGGAACTACGACATTAAAGGAGTATAGAAAATATATTGAAAAGGATACAGCATTAGAAAGAAGGTTCCAGCCTATTATTGTAGAAGAGCCATCTGTTGATGACACAATTTCTATTTTACAAGGAATAAAACAATATTATGAAGAGTATCATCATGTAAAAATTTCAAATGATATAATATCGAAAATAGTTAATATGTCAGAAAAATACATTCACGATAGATTTTTGCCAGACAAAGCAATAGATATATTGGATGAAGCTTGTTCGAAAATCAATTTGAATGACAAAGATTTATACGATTTAGAGGTATTAAATAATCAGTTAAAAGAAGTTCAAGCAAAGAAAGAAGAAGCAGCTCAAGCAGATTCTACAGAGGATTATCAAAAAGCAGCAGAATTAAAGACTCAGGAATGTTCATTACTAGACCAGATAGATGCATTAAAGAAAAGAATGAAACCAAAAGAGCTTACTGTTCAAGACATTGCAAATGTAATTGAAAACTGGACAAAAATACCAGTAAATAAAATTACTGAAGAGGAAACTAAAAAATTGCTAAATTTGGAAACAAATTTGCATAAGAGAATAATTGGACAAAATGAAGCTGTAGAGGCAGTTGCCAGAGCTATTAGAAGAAATAGAGTTGGATTAAAGAGCACGAAAAGACCACCATCATTTATATTTGTTGGACCAACAGGTGTAGGAAAAACAGAGCTTGCAAAAGCATTAGCTTACGAAATGTTTGGAAGCGAGAAATCGATAATTCGTTTTGATATGTCTGAATATGTGGAAAGCAATTCTACTGCTAAGCTAATAGGTGCTCCTCCAGGATATGTAGGATATGATGATGCAGGCCAACTAACAGAAAGAGTAAAGAGAAATCCATATTCTATAATCTTACTAGACGAGATTGAAAAAGCACACAGTGATGTATTTAATATTTTGCTGCAAGTGCTAGACGATGGAAGATTAACAGATGCACAAGGAAATACTGTTAGTTTTGAGAACACAATTATAATAATGACATCAAATGCTGGCTCAAACCTTAACACAAATTCGATAGGATTTGGAGCAACATCTGAAGCTTCAAAAAATAAAATGTTAGGAGCTCTAAAAGAACTATTTAGACCTGAATTTTTAAATAGAGTGGACGAGATAGTAGCATTTGAAGCATTAACAAAGGAACAATTACTACAAATAGTAGACTTAATGATAGGCGATACACAAAAAGTATTAAATGATAGAAACATTGGATTAATACTTACAAAAGACGCTAAAAACTATGTATTATCAAAAGGAACAGATTTAAAATATGGAGCAAGACCTTTAAGAAGAGCAATTCAAAGATATGTGGAAGATGAACTATCTGATATGATATTAAGGTCAGAATTATTAAACGGCAATAAAGTATTAGTAGATTATGATAAAGAAAATGATAGATTAAATTTTAATGTTCAATAATATTGAAATCAGCGGTAAATACAACATGTTTCAAAACAAATAAATATGTCTGCTGGGTGATACTAAAATATGGGGGAAAAAGAAGTGTTTAAGCATGTACCAAATATTCTAACAATGTGTAGATTTGCTTTGATACCATTTATATTCGGAGCAATAATAAATAATGATTATATGGCTGCATTCGTATTTTTAACTATTTCTGGATTAACAGACATTTTAGATGGCTTTATAGCAAGAAAATTTAATTTCATAACTAATTTTGGAAAACTAATAGATCCATTGGCAGATAAAGCGACTCAAATATCAACTTTAATAGCACTGCTATTTGCAAAAATAATACCAGATTGGATTTTAATTGTAGTCTTTATAAAAGAAGCAATTATGATAGCAGGAGCTTCTTTCCTATATGGCAAGCAATTAGTTGTGTCTAGTAGATGGTATGGAAAATTAGCAACAGTAGTATTTTATATAGCGATAGTTGCATCACTTATTATAAATTACTTTAATATTTCTTACCATATAGATATATACATTTACTATGTTGCATTATCACTAACAATATTTGCTTTAATAATGTATTTTAGAGAGTTTTATAAAAAAGGGTATGTTAATAAAGAAGAATTAAGCACTGTAGATAAAAAAGTTATAAGTAAATAAATTAGCTTATTCAAAATTTTCGATGTATGCATTCAAATTTTCTTTACCATATAAATATACTCCATTTTCTAATTCCGCAATATCTTCATTTGATAAATATTTTACAGCAATGTCCGTTTTTTCATGTAGAACAAGCGAAGTATCGGGTTTTACTTTATATATTTCAATAAAACCATCAGGGTTAGACTTCACAAGAAAATGCTCATTACAATCTCCACTAAAATCTTTAGACAATTCAATTTCTGTGCTAGTAAATTTATTAATTTTCCAATCACTATATAAACTAGAAAACGCATCTTTAGAAATATTTACTATATTTTTAGGTGCGTTTTCTTTGACCCTTACAACATGCCCACAATTAGAATAATGTTTTAAAAATGTGATTATTGCATTTGGAGATATTTTTATTTCTTCAGAATTAGTTTGAACTACTTGTACATTTTGTGAATTATGCACATTGGTTACATTTTGCATATTATTACCAATTCTCCTAACAGTTTTTAAATTATACATTAACATAGCAAATAGAAACACTATTATAGCTATTAAAATTAGCATCAAAATAACAACAGATTTCTTATTCATAACACATTATCATATCCTTTTTATTAGTATTTCCAATAATTCCATTTATATACAAAACGAGAGATTTTACGTTGAAATTTTAGTGTGTGCATGATATAATACTAAAAAATTAGGAAGGTATAATATTAAAATGGATTCGAGAAAGTTAATATATATTGGAATTTCTGTTATATGCATAGTATCAATAATATCTGCAATATTTATGCAAATCAGCTTAAAAAGTAGTAATAACAAAGATAATAAATCGGCAAACAGCTCTCAAACAGAAGAAATTACACAAGAAGAATTAAAGAAAAATTTTGCTCATCTTTTTGATAACACAGTAGACTACAATAATTACGATACAAGTAAAATAAAAAGATTAGATACTAGCAAAGATATTATCTATACTGTATATGAAAATGAAACATTAGAAAAAGATAAATATGAGTTAGATGTGCATATTCCTGTAATTAATATTACTGGAGATGCAGCATCAAAGTTTAATAATACTACTCAAAAAATCTTCGCAGATAAAACTACAGAAGTATTGAATAATACTAAAGTTTATACTATATATAGTATAAGCTACACCGGCTATGTTAATGGAGATGTTCTATCGATTATAATAAAATCAACATTGAAGGAAGGTTCTAACCCTCAAAGAACTATTGTAGAAACATATAATTACAATCTTGCAACTGAAAAGGAAGTAAGTATATATGAGGCTATCAATCAAAGGGGAGTTAGTACAAGTGAATTAATAGATAAAATTAATACAGAGATAACTAAGTCAATAAAAGAGGCAAATAAAATTCAATTAACAGGCTTTGAAACATATACTAGAGATATTAATAGTGACATATATAAAATTGATAATATAACAACATTTTTTATTGGACCAGATGAAAAATTATATGTGATTTTTGCATATGGAAATAATAATTTTACATCAGAAATGGATATAATAGAGTTTT
>CAYPES010000092.1:0-4694 GCA_964409925.1 uncultured Clostridium sp.
TCAGCCCTCTTGTTGTCGTTTTTTCTAACTCTTTTAAATAAATAGAAGCATCATAAGCCTCCCTATTTTCCATACAATTATCAATTGCATTTCTATATACATTTACTATACTTGCTAAATAATATTCTGTTTTTAAACGGCCTTCTATTTTTAAACTATCTACTCCCATTTCTACTATTTGTGGAATTTCTTTTATTAAGCATAAGTCTTTTGAAGATAATATATATGTTCCATTTTCATCAGTTTCTACTGGCATTAAGTTTCCTGGATTATTTTTTTCTTCTATATACATATTATATGCCCATCTACAGCTTTGTGAACAATCACCAAGGTTTGCTGATCTACAAGATAGATACTCGCTTAAGAAGCATCTTCCTGAATAAGCCCAGCATAATGCACCATGTATAAACATTTCAACTTCTAAATCTTCAGGCTTATTTTTCATTATTTCTTCTATTTGGTCTTTGCTAGTCTCTCTTCCAAGAATTACCCTTTTTGCACCATTATCATACCAAAACTTTGCGCTATGCCAGCTTACGACATTAGCTTGTGTACTTACATGTATTTCTATATTTGGAGCTACCTCTCTTATTTTTTGAATTACTCCTCCATCTGATGCAATAATTGCATCCACATGAACTCTATCTAACATTTTTACTTGTTTTTCTATCTCTTCATAATTTGTGTCCCACGCATAAATGTTTAGAGCGGCATACACTTTTTTCCCTATTGAATGGGCATATTCTATTGTCTTTTCTAAATCATTGTCATCTACTTCTGCTCTACTTCTTAAAGATAGTGATGCCGTACCACAATATACCGCATCTGCTCCATACATAAAAGCAACTTTTGCTTTTTCAAACGATCCTGCAGGAGCTAATAATTCTGGTTTTTTCATTTTTATTTTCCTCTTTCTTTCATATTATTAATATGTTATTTTATTTTTTTAGAAATTGCTAAACCATCCCCAACTTCTAGAATTTCTGTTTCCAATTCTGGATTTTCTGTTGTTTCCTTTATATACTGTCTTAAATGTGTTACTGCTGTGCGTTGTTTATGCTTATTATAATCACTCATTACATATCCTTTGTATAATATGTTATCTGCTAATATTATTCCTTCGTCTTTAAGCATACGCAATGCTTGCTCTAAAAAGAAAGGATATTTTCCTTTTGCAGCATCTATAAATACAACATCATACTTTTCATTTAACGTTGGTAAAATTTCTACGGCATCACCTTCATACAATCTTATTTTATCTGCTACTCCAACTTTTTTTATGTTTTCCCTTGCTTCGGCTTCTCTTTGCTCATCTCTTTCGATTGTATCTATTCTACCATTTTCTTTTAGATATTCTGAAAAGCATATTGCTGAATATCCAACAGCTGTGCCTATTTCTAATATTTTCTCTGGTTTTTTCTCTGTTAGAATTTTAGCAATTACTTCTAGAGTATCATCCATTATAATTGGTATATGTTCTTCTAATGCTTTTTGTTTTATTTTTAGTAATTCTTCTTTATTCACTTTTTTCCCTTCCATTCCAAATTTTTTTCTATTATACCATTAAACCTACTCTAATATCAACATTTACAATCATATTTTGCATTATGGTTACAGTTCACCATATACAACTTTAAATATATAAGAGATAATTAATATTTTTATAAAATGAGACGAAATATCATATCGTCACATGAGCTACGTGCGCTCGATATGAGCTTGCGAAATTTTATAAAAATTTAATTATCTCTAAAGGCAAACAAAATAATAAGTGAACTGTAACACATTATGACAAACTTTTCATTTATAAAGTTGTAAAATATTTATGGAAACTGTATGTTTCCGAAAGGGGGTGATTAAATTGGCCTCTGTTAAACAAGAGAAAAAAAGTACTAACAAGCTTTCAAAATTTTTACATAATGTATTAGATATACTTAAAGAGATTTTGAAAATAGCTGAAGTACTGAAATCTATTATTGAACTATTTCAGTAATAGAAAAAAACAGGCATACTCAACATGCCTGTTTTTTTTTGACAATTTTTAATTGCCATGGAAACTTCATTTTCCGAAATTTGTGTAACTTTTGGCCTCTGGTTTGTTACAATCTAATTATACTACATATTTTCTGTTTTATGCAATATGTTTTTTATAATATTTTCAATAATCGTTCGACATTTTGCTACAATTCACAACATAAAATTTGGAATAACTATTTTAAGATAATTTACGAAGATATTGGTATTTTTAATTATATTTTGTAACGTATCGTGGGGACCACTTTAGAAAATGTTATGAGGAACGAATTACATTTTCTTAAGAAGGGGCAGTGAAAAAATATAATTAAAAATACCAATATCTTCGTAAATTAAAATATTATAAAATGAGCCGAAATATCGTGTCGTCACACGAGCTACGTGCGCTCGATATGAGCTGCGAAATTTTATAAAATATAAATTATTTCTGCATGTAAGTGTTATCTTCTTGCAGCTTTTTCTCTGTCTTTGTTATTTAATATAACTTTTCTTAGTCTGATATTTTTTGGGGTTACTTCAACTAACTCATCTTCTGCTATAAATTCAATAGCTTTTTCTAATGATAATTGAATTGGTGGAACTAGTCTTAGTGCATCGTCTGATCCTGAAGCTCTAGTATTTGTCAAATGTTTTTCTTTACATACATTTATTGATATATCTTCATTTCTAGAGTTTATTCCAACTATCATTCCTTCATATACTTCTACTCCAGCACCTATAAATAGTTCTCCTCTTAATTGTGCATTATATAATCCATATGTTATTGATGTTCCTTGTTCGAATGCTACTAAAACACCTCTTGTTCTAGCTTGAATATCCCCTTTATATGGTTCATAGCAATCGAAGATTGAATTCATTGTTCCTGTACCTTTTGTATCAGTTAAAAATTCTGTTCTATATCCTATTAATCCACGAGCTGGAATTTTAAATTCTATCTTTGTATGTCCTGGCTCTGCAGGTTCCATATTTTTCATTTCAGCTTTACGTCTTCCCAATTTTTCTATAACAGTTCCTATGCTATCATCTGGTACATTTACAACTAAGTCTTCTATTGGTTCGCATTTAACTCCATCAATTTCTTTGTATATAACCTTTGGACGAGATACTAAAAGTTCATATCCTTCTCTTCTCATCTCTTCGATTAATACTGATAGATGTAGTTCTCCACGTCCACATACTTCAAAGCTGTCTGGAGAAGCTGTTTCTTTTACACGTAAACTTACATTTCTTTCTAGCTCTTTAAATAGTCTATCTCTGATATGTCTTGATGTTACAAATTCTCCTTCTTTACCTGCAAAAGGTCCATTGTTTACACTAAATGTCATTGAAACTGTTGGCTCATCTATATTTACAAATGGAATTTTTTCTGGATTTGAAATATCGCAAATTGTATCTCCTATGCTTATATCTGATATACCTGTTACGGCAACAATATCACCTGCATCAACTTCATCTACTTCTGTTCTCTTTAATCCCATAAAAGTAAATAATTTTGCAATTTTCCCTTGTTCATTTTTTTCTTGTTTGCATACTGTAACTGGCATTCCATTCTTTATCTTACCACGTTCAACTCTTCCTATAGCTATTCTTCCTAAATAGTCATCATAATCAATGTTTGATACTAACATTTGCATTGTTCCATCCATATCGCATGTAGGAGGAGCAATCTTGTCTATTATAGTATCAAATATACATGTTATATTATCAGATTCATCTTCTAAATTCATTTTAGCTATTCCATTTTTAGCTGAAGCATATATTACAGGGAAATCTAATTGATCATCTGTCGCATCTAATTCTATAAATAATTCTATAACTTTATCTAATGCTTTAGCAGGATCAGCTCCTGGTCTATCTATTTTATTTATTACAACAATTGGCTTTAAGTTTAATGCTAACGATTTCTTTAGAACTTCTCTTGTTTGAGGCATTGGTCCTTCAAAAGCATCTACTAGTAATAAAACTCCATCAACAGTTTTTAAAACACGCTCAACCTCTCCACCAAAATCAGCATGCCCTGGGGTATCTACTATATTAATTTTCACTCCATTGTACATTACAGATGTGTTTTTTGAAAGTATTGTTATTCCTCTTTCTTTTTCTATATCTCCTGAATCCATTACTCTTTCAGCTACTTGTTCATTAGCTCTAAATACATGGCTTTGTTTTAACAATGCATCTACTAATGTTGTCTTTCCATGATCGACATGCGCTATTATTGCTATATTTCTAATGTTTTTATTATTCATTTTATATTCCCCCTTTGCACCATTAGGGACGGTTCTCAATGGTCCCACCTGTCCCTGATTGGTCCTTTCTAAATTCATTTTTCCTCTTTTTATTTTTTGCTTTACGCTTGAATTGAGCGAAATTATATTCTTTCGCTCAATTACAAATCTAATAATTTATAAATTTTGTTTCTTTTTATTTTTGTTTATAATCCACTATTCTTCTTTGTATTCTTGAGAAGTTCCTTCAAGTTCTCTTATTGAAAGTTCTAGTTTTTTATTTTCTAAATCTATGTTTATTATTTTTGCATTTACTTTTTGCCCAACTTTTAGTTCTTCTTCTGGTTTAGCTATTTTTCTTTCACATATTTGAGAAATGTGTACTAATCATTCTATTCCTTTTTCTAGCTCTGCAAATGCTCCAAATGGCAT